>NZ_JANPML010000369.1:0-2782 GCF_031422795.1 Sandarakinorhabdus sp. | reverse complement strand
CGGGGGGTTGGGGAAACCCCTCACCCCGCTCGCCTGCGGCGAGTCTACCCTCTCCCGCCAGGGGAGAGGGTGAATCTGGCGCGCTCACGCCGCTGTGCCGATCTTGTCTTGGGTGCGTGTGTCGAAATCGCTGGCGTCGTGGCGCTCGTGCAGTTGGCTCGACGGGTCGCCAAAGGCGCGGTTGACCATGCGGCCGCGCTTCACCGCCGGGCGTTCGCCGATCTGCTTCGTCCACCGGATGACGTTGGTGTAGCCCGCCACTTCCAGGAACTCGCCGGCTTCATACAGCAGCCCAAGGGTCATCGCGCCATACCAGGGCCAGATCGCCATATCGGCAATGCTGTATTCGCTGCCCGCCATATAGTCGTTGGTGGCCAGATGCCGGTCGAGCACGTCCAGCTGGCGCTTCACTTCCATGGCATAGCGGTTGATCGGATATTCCTGCTTGGTGGGTGCATAGGCATAGAAATGCCCGAAGCCGCCGCCCAGGATCGGGGCCGAGCCCATCTGCCAGAACAGCCAGCACAGCGCCTCGGTGCGGGCGTGATGATCGGTGGGCAGGAAGGCGCCGAATTTTTCCGCCAGATACAGCAGCATGGCGCCGCTCTCGAATAGGCGGGTGGGCGGATTGGTGGAATGATCGACCAACGCCGGGATCTTGCTGTTGGGGTTCACATCGACAAAGCCCGAACCGAACTGATCGCCGCTGCCGATGTTGATCAGCCAGGCATCATATTCCGCGCCCGTATGGCCCAGTGCCAGCAGCTCCTCCAACATCACCGTCACCTTCACCCCGTTGGGCGTGCCCAGGCTGTAAAGCTGGAACGGATGTTTGCCGATGGGCAGATCCTTGTCTTGCGTCGGGCCGGCGATGGGGCGGTTGATGTTGGCGAACCGGCCGCCGAACTCCTTGTCCCAGGTCCAGACTTTGGGCGGCACATAATCGGTCATCAGATGTCCTCGCGAAGGCAATGCCGCCCTGTCTAGCGCGTTTCCCGGAGCCGCCCAGCAACGAATAGTTGCAGGTGGAAAAGCTTCAGGACGCCGCGTCCGCCGCTGCCTGCCGCGCCGCCAGCGCCTGCAACGCCGCTTCATGATCGCTGCGATCACGTTTGTAGAAAGTCAGCATCGCCAGCATTGCCATCCAAAGCGTCAGCAGCGTCGGCACATAATAGGCCCCCAGCCGCCAGATGGCGTCGGGCGGCACCTGGCTGGGGTTGGTTCCGGTCTGGATGCCGGCAAACGTCAGAATGAGCGCGGCAATGGAAATGCCAAGGCCTTGCACCAGTTTGCCAAGCAGGCTCGACGAGGAGGCGAACAGCCCTTCCGAGCGCCGGCCGGTCTTGAGTTCGGCGGGTTCGACAAGGTCGGCCAGCATCGAGGCGGACAGGATCTGGAAGGCAATGATCAGGCTTAGATCGAAAATTTGCACGGCCAGCACGAACCAGAAGACAAAGCCATCACTGCCCGCTGGCAGCACGCCCGTCAGCCGCAGCAGCATTGGTAGCGGCGCCCCCAGATAAGCCAGCAGGCCGATGACGATCGCACCCCGGCGTTTGCCGATGGTGCGGCTGGCAAACGGCGCCAACAACGCGGCGAGCACAGCCGATATGGGCACAACGGCCGAGATCAAGGCTTGCTGTTGGGATGAGAAACCCCAGAAGAAGCTGACGATATAGATGTTCATCGCTGTCGACACCCCGGTGGCGAGCAGCCCGAGCGCCGATACCATGAACAGCGCCAGAAACGCCCGATTGTTGAGGGTTTCGAAGATTTCGGAAAAGATGCGCCGCAGCGTCATCTGGCGCTTGGCCGGTGGCGGCTTCAGGTTTTTGATCCTGCTGTGCGTGCTGAGTGCGCCGATCATCATCGCGGTGACGATCAATGCTGATCCGACCATGCCATACACCGCATAGGCATCGCGGCTGAACCGTCCATCGGGGATAGCGGCTGTGACAAAGGCCGGAAAAATCAGCCCGTACGTTACTGAAGCTGTAATCGCGGGTACCGCCCATGCGAAAGAGCGTTGCAGCGAAATCAGGGAGCTGCGCTCGACATAATCATCCGTCAATTCGGCAGCGAGCGCTTCGTTGGGAACTTCGAACAGTGACGAGGTGAAGCGAATGAGCAAGGTGACCAGCAGCAGATACCAGAATAACGCCATTTGCGACCAACCGACCGGCGGGGTCCAGATGAACAAAAACCCCAGCCCCGTCGGCAGCACCGCAAGATACATCAGCGGGTGGCGGCGGCCCCAGCGGCTGCGCAGATTATCGGAAAAATAGCCGATGCCGGTATCGGTGAACGCGTCGATAACCAGCCCGATGGTAAGGGCAAGGCCGACCAGGCGCGCATCCAACCCCACAACCTGGCTGTAAAACAACAGCAATAGCCAGTTGAAGCCATGGTTGCGGATGCCGTTGGCGATCGAGCCGAATGCATAGCCGAAGCGGACCAGTTTTGGCACGCGTGTACGGGACGGCGGCGAGGAAGTAGCACCCGAACTGGCCATTCACGCCCCCCCAAATCGGACATGGGGAAATGTGACATTTGATAGCGGCACCAGCAATCACATTCTTTGCGGCGGCTGGAGGCGGGATGCCTTGAAGGGCGGGGACGATTGTCGGGAAGCAAGCAAGTGCCTGCCAAACTGCTGGCCACCCCATTCAGACTGTCAGTGCCATATCCCCGGTAATGCGGTTGCCCTTTGGCAGCCGGTATCAATCATCCAGCGCAGCATAGACCATGGTGCGCATTTCCTTGCGGACCGGCCAGGTGCTGG
>NZ_JANPML010000368.1:0-21440 GCF_031422795.1 Sandarakinorhabdus sp. | reverse complement strand
ATCCTGCCTGCAAAATCCTGCATTGTTCTTTCCCCCGGGGTTCGACGGCCAAAGCGACGATTGGGGGGAGTATGTCAGACGGTTGGCAGCGCGACACCCACCATTGTTTCATAGGTGACCAGCGCCGCCAGTTCGGCCTCGCTGTAAGCCTCCGTGCCGGCCGGGCGCATCGGCAGCACCATGTAGCGGGTTTCGGCGGTGGTATCCCACACCCGCAGTTTTACATCGGCGGGCAGGTCCAGCCCCATTTCGCGCAGCACGGCCTGCGGTTCACGGGTGATGCGGGAGCGGTAGGCGGGGCTTTTGTACCAGTCGCGCGGCAGGCCCATGATCGGCCAGGGCGTGCAGGAACACAGGGTGCAGACCACGACATTGTGCAGGGTGGGCGTGTTTTCCAGCACCACGATATACTCGCCCTGTGGCCCGCCATAGCCCAATTCGGCGCAGGCCGCCGTGCCATCGGCGACCAGGCGGGCGCGGTAGGCCGGATCGGTCCACGCCCGCGCCACCACGTGTGCGCCGTTTTGTGGGCGCCAGCTTTCCACCATGGCTTCGATCTGGCCCAGCATTGCCGGGTCAAGCAGATCCTTGTCGGCAAGCGCGCCCAGCAGCGCTGTGGTGCGGGCGGCGGGGGAGGCTGTTGCGGTCATTGGGCGGGCTCCAGATGGCTGTCCCAGATGTCGACCACCACGCTGTGGCCGAGCGCGTCGGGCCACAGATCGGCGGCGGCGAATTCGACGTGATAGCTATGTTCGGGGCGGTGAACGCCGCCATGGGCGGACACATCGGGCAGGCCAAAGCGCGGCGCGACGTGCAGAACGGTGCCGCGCCGGCCGCGCACCGAACGCGGTGTGCGGCTGTGGCCGGCCGGGCTGATGTTGCGCACGATCACTGTGTCGCCCACGCCAAAGCGCGGCTCTGGCTGCGGTGTGGTGGGCACCACCGGATCGGCGGCGACCGGCCGGGCCAGCGGATAACGGCCACCGGCGCGGGCTTCCAGATCGGCGTGGGACACAGTGCCGGCTTCGACCAGCAGGGTGGAGATCCCGGTGAGCTGCCGCTCGTAATAGTGCACGGCGAGATAGTGGGCGGGTTCCATGCGTTCGACAGAATGGCGATACTCGTCGGCATTGATGCCAAAGCGGTTGAGGCACATCAGCAGCTGAAACGTCTGCGCTTGCCATGGGGCGTGAAACACCGGCTCATCGGCTTCGACCTCGATGGCGCCAAAGCCCTGCACACCGGCCAGATCGTGAATACCATCCATCAGTGCGTGTCCCGGCCAAGTCTCGCTCAAGCCGCAAGCCTAACGGAGAATCAGGCGGGAAGACAGCCGTTGCGGCCCAGCCTGCAGCATTGCGCATGCGTACGGCGCGTGAGAGGTTTCGATGCACTCTCGATTTGGAGATTCGTTCCGATGACCACCATCCTTGCCCCCGTGCATGGCCGCATCAATGATCTGGACAGCCATTTGCAAGTGGCGGTGTCGCAATGGGGCGAGGTGTTTGGCGAGGCGACGGCGCGGATGGGCGCGATGTTCATCGGCAACAAATTTTTCGACGACACCGAAGAACCGGAACGCGACCGCAAGTCGATCTGGCACAAGAAGGGCTCGGCCGCGCCAGGGGCTTCGACCGTTGAGGGGCGACTGGCGACGATGGACCTGATGGGCATCGATCGACAGCTGATCTTCCCGCAGGTGGTGCTGGCGATCCCGGCCTGGTCAGACGCGCCCGAAGCCGGCCTGGTGCTGCGCGAATATAATGACGCCGTGATCCGCTGGACCAAGGCCGGCAAGGGCCGGCTGCGACCGACCGCGCTGCTCAACATGACGACCATCGCCGGCGCGATTGCCGAGGCGGAACGGGTGATTGATGGCGGAGCGCGCGCCGTGTTCATTCAGGATGGCGTGGCGCCGGGCGGATTTTCGCCGGCAGCGCCCGAATGTGATCCGCTATGGGCGCTGCTGGCAAGGCACGGAGTGGCGGTGACGTTCCACATTGGCGGCCAACAGGGCTTTTTCGGCAGCGATGTGTGGCAGAATGCCGATCTGCTCAAGCCCGGCACTTTCTCGACCGGTGAGCCAGTGGGCCCGCACATGCTGGCGACCATGCATCTTTCGGTGCAGAATTACCTCACCTGCATGATCTTTGGCGGGGTGTTTGAACGCCATCCCGGCTTGCGGGTGGGCATTATCGAACTCGGCGCCACCTGGGTCGGGCCGTTCCTGGATTTCCTGGAGCACCGGATGGACATTTCCGGCCGGGTGCGCAGCGCGCTGAGCCGCCGCCCCACCCAGATTTTCACCGATCAGATCCGGGTGACTCCCTTCTTTTTTGAAAAGACGGCGCGCCAGATCGAACGTTATGGCATGCCGGAAATCTATGCCTTCTCCACCGATTTCCCGCACCCCGAAGGCGGCACCGATCCGATCGGCATCATGGCCGCCGACATCAGCCCGCTGGGCGAGAAGACGCTGGAAGGCTTTTTTGTCGGCAATGCCGAACTGCTGCTGGCCGATTAGGCCGCCACCCCTTCCCGCATCTTTTCCTGCACCACCAGTTCCTGCGCCACCAGTTCGGACACGCGCGGCGTCATCGGCACGAACGGCGCGTCCCGCAGCAAGCGATATTCGGCCTGCACATCCAGCAAAGGACGGTGGATCTGGTTTTCAAAATCGATGAACTGGATGGATCTTGATCGGCGGCCCAGCGCCCAGCCGTCGGTGATGGCGTCCATCGCCGGCTGGATCAGCCAGGGATCAACCAGCGTCGCGTGGCTGATGATGACGGACAGGGTCATCGCCGAATAGGGATAGTCCATCTGCGCCAGCTGGAAGGCTTGCAGCGCGAGTTCGTGGAACGGGTGGGTGGTATAGCCGGTGAGGACATGGTGCAGATCATGCGTCTGATACCCGCGCAGCACCTTGTATTTCATCACGTCGGGCAGGCGGGCGAGCTTGCCACTGGCTTCGAAATCCGCCGTCAGCTCGGCATATCCGGCGGCGAGTTTTTCGGCCAGGCCGTTGGCCACCATATGCTCCCGCCAGGCCGCGCCCAGCGTGCCGGGCGCGCAATCTGCGACCATCGCCAGGCTGAAATCCGGCGCCATCCACGCGGCGGCCGCCAAAGGCCCGTGCTCGGGATGCTCGGTGATCGCCGCCACATATTTGTCGATCGTGTTTTGCGGGGCGGATTCCCACCATTCGTTGAACAGCAGGTGCACGCCATAGCGATAGAAATCATCGACGGCGGTGAGGAATTTTTCCCCGAATACGCGGTCCACCTGGTGCATGGCATCCTCCCGAAACGATCTTTCCAGAGCTTGTCATGGCAATCGAGCGACAACAAGCAAGATAGGCATTGCTGCGGAGTTGGCGTGGCGAGCCAGCCTGATACACTGGGGCCATCTGAACAAGCGTGGGGAACGGATGATGCGGCGCATCCTGATGCTGACAATGGCGGCCATTACGGCGGCAACGATTCTGGTGCCGGTGGCGGCACAGGGCCAGAACCGCAAGCCCCCACCCAAGCCGGCCGCCAAGCCGGCCGCCAACGTGCAGAAGGTGATCCCGCCCAAGGCCGTCTATTGGCTATCGGCGCAGACCACGACCGGCTTTGGCATGTTTGGCGGCAGCCCGCCCAATCCGGGTGACATGATGCGCATGGCGATGGGCGGCCAGCAGCCCGGCGCCATGGCCAAATCGCTCAGCCTTGATCTGGGCGGCAAATTGCCGGTGAACGCGCCGCCGCCGCTGGCAAGCCACCTGATCCCGGCGGGCATGAACATGGGCGACCAATTGTTCCTGAAGAGCCCGCAGCGCGCGCCGGTGGAGCCGGGCCGCGACGAACCGGATTTCGAGCCGCCCAAGGGCCGCGTGCTGATCTTCTGGGGCTGCGGGGACACGGCGCGGTCGGGCCAGCCGGTGATCATCGATTTCGCCAGGCTGGCCGCTGGGCAGATCCCGCCCAATTTGTTTGCCGGCGAACGGGTGCGGATTGCGCGCGGGCCGACGGCAGGCAGTTGGCCAAGCTATGGCCATTGGCCCAACGATGATCGCGCCAGCCGCCAGGGTGTGCCGGCCAGCGCCAGCCTGATCGGCGACCACGGGGTAACGGGCAATTACATCCCTGATATCCAGTTCAGCCTGAGCAAGGACTTCATGGGCGCGCTGAACCTTGATCAGAAGAAAGCGCCTTCGGGTGCCATCGCCATGAGCTGGAACCCGTTGCCAGCAGCGACCGGCCATTTCGCCAGCTTCATCGGCGGCGAAGGTGAGGATCCGTCGAAAGGCGCCACCATGGTGTTCTGGTCTTCCTCTGAAAGCCAAACCTTCATCTCCGCTCTGGGTGACTATATCGCCCCGGCCGAAGCGGCGCGATTGGTTGGCACCAGGCAGCTGATGGCCCCCACCCAAACGACGTGCAGCATCCCCAAGGAGGTGACGGCCGCCGCGCCGAATGGGCTGGTGAGCCTGGTGGCACACGGGCCAGAGGAGAATTTCCTGTTCCCGCCCCGCCCTGCTGATCCGAAAATCGCCTGGGATCAGCAATATGCGGTGAAGGCGCGCTTTGTGGCGCGCGCCGGCGGGCCAGCGGGCATGAACATGGCCGAAATGATGGACGGCGGCGACGATGACGATCGCCCGCGCCGCGGCAACCGCCCGCGCAGCAAGCCGAAATGCAGCGACCGCCCAACGGCCGGCGATGCACTGGGCGGCGTGATGGGCGGTCTGCTCGGCCGCCGCAAGAAGGCGGAGGATTGCGACCCGAGCTGAGCCGGGCCGCAGAACCGCATCAGGGTGTCGGGGTGGCTGGTTTGAACTTGACGGCGGTACCAGTGGCATTGGTCTTGCCCCAGCTCATCGCTGTCACATGGCTGTCGCCATATTTGGCGTTGATCACCGCATCAGCGCCCAGCTTTTCAGCGCGTTCCCACAATTCCTTGTAAACCTTGGTCTGGCTGGCTTCCTTGCTGAAGATGGTGGCCTTGCGCACGCCGGCCGTCACTTCGCCCACCACATCATAGGGCCGGTCGCTGATGTCACCGGGAAACACGGGGACACCGACGCTTTCGTTGACCACAACAAATGCCTTTGGCGCATCCTTGGCGACGACGGGCGAGGCCAGCAACAGGGCCGAAAAACTCAATGCGATCGACCAGTTTTTGTTCATGTGGAACTCCCCAAATCGCCATAGGCCGGCAAACAGGACTTGGCAGAGGCTTTGGCAGGATGCAATCTGCCATGATGCTGATCCCGTTCGTTTTTGCGTTGCTGCTGCAGCCCGCCTCGCCACCGCCCGAACTGGCGCCAGTGGCCGCGGCTGCGTCTGCCAAGGCGGGCACAGCGTTGCGGCTGATGGTGTGGAATGAAGTCAGCACCCGCAACGCCAAACCCGGCGACCGTTTCCTGATGGTCGTCGATGCCCCTGTCGCGGTCGACGGGCGCGTGGTCATTCCGCGCGGTTCCAAGGCCTGGGGCGAGGTCGTCTCTGCCCGCAGCAGCGGCATGGCTGGGCGGGCCGGCGCGCTGGAAACCAGGCTGCTGCATCTCGATACGGCTGGCGGCCCGGTGCCGATTGCGCCGGCGCCAACCGCGGTCATCGCCAACAAGGGCCGTTCCGGCGCGTTGCAAATGGTGATGGTGACGGCCGCGTTGACCCCTTGGGGGCCGTTCGCCCGCGGCAACAATGCCCGCCTGAAAGCCGGCCACATCGTTGAGGCCGTGCTGGGCGCAGACGTGCCCATCGCTGCCCCATGAGCGACACGCCCACCGCGTCCGGGCACCGCGAACGGCTGCGCCAACGCCTGCTCGCCGGTGGCGGTGATGGCTTTCATGATTATGAGCTGATGGAATATCTGCTGGCGCTGGCCATCCCGCGGCAGGACACCAAGCCGCTGGCCAAGCGACTGATCGACGAGTTCGGCAGTCTGGCCGCGCTGATCGCTGCAACGCCGGAGGAATTGAAACGCGTCGACGGTCTGGGCGACGGGGCAGCAGCGGCGATCAAGTTTGTCGAGGCGGTGATGCTGCGATCCTTGCGCACGCGCGCGCTTGATCGCCCGGTGCTGAGCGGCTGGCAGGCCCTGCTCGATTATCTCCACGCCAGCCTCGCGCATCGGCCCACCGAGCAGTTCCGCGTTATCTTCCTCAACAACCGCAACGTGATGATCCGCGACGAGGTGATGAACGATGGCACGGTGAATGCCGCGCCGGTGTATCCGCGCGAGATCGTCAAACGCGCGCTCGATCTGGGCGCGGCATCGATGGTGCTGGTGCACAACCACCCATCGGGCGATCCGCAGCCCAGCCGCGACGATATCCAGATGACCAAGGCCATCATCGAGGCTGGTCGCCATCTGGGCCTGACCGTGCATGATCATGTGATTATCGGCGCCACAGGCCATGTTTCGATGCGGGCGCAGGGTTTGATTTAAATGGGTTTGATCTGACACCGACGCAATAATATCCTTGCGCCCGGCCCCATCAGTTCGCACAAAGATTTCGAGTTTGACGCGTGGAGGGGCAATGCAGGCCATACCGGCCTTTGACGAGATGTTCGGGATCGGGGACGGTTATAACAGCCAGTCTCCCGACGGCGTCACTGCGGCCTATCGCGCCATCCGGCAGTGGATGGCCGACTCCCCACCGGAATTGATGGCCGCCCGCCGCGCCCAGGCCGAGCTGTTTTTCCGCCGTATCGGCATCACCTTTGCCGTTTATGGCGACGCGCAGGCCACCGAGCGGCTGATCCCGTTCGACATCGTGCCGCGCATCATCACACGGACCGAATGGGAACGGCTGGAGCGCGGCCTGAAACAACGGGTGCAGGCGCTCAACATGTTCCTCGCCGATGTTTATGGCGCGCAGGAGATATTGAAGGCCGGCATCGTGCCAGCCGAACTGGTGCTGATGAACCCGGCGTTTTGCCTGCACATGGTCGGCCGCAGCCCGCCTGGTGGCGTGTGGGTGCATATCGCCGGCATCGATCTGGTGCGCACCGGCCCCGATGAATTCTTCGTGCTGGAGGATAATGCCCGCACCCCGTCTGGCGTTTCCTACATGCTGGAAAACCGCGAGGTGATGCTGAAGCTGGTGCCGGAGCTGTTTGACCAGGTAAAGGTCGCCCCGGTCGAGACCTATCCGGAAAAACTGCTGGAAACCCTGGCCAGCGTGTCCCCCCGCAAACAGCGCGGCAGCCATCCCACCTGCGTGCTGCTCACGCCCGGCCAGTTCAACAGCGCCTTTTACGAACACAGCTTCCTGGCCGACAAATTGGGCATCGAACTGGTGGAAGGCAGCGACCTGTTCGTGCGCGACGATATCGTGTTCATGCGCACCACCGAAGGCCCGCAGCGCGTGGATGTGATCTACCGCCGCCTCGATGATGAATTTCTGGATCCGCTGCTGTTCAACCCGACATCGATGCTGGGCGTGCCCGGCCTGATGTCGGCCTATGCCGCCGGCAATGTCACGCTGGCCAACGCGGTTGGCACCGGCATCGCTGATGACAAGGCGATCTATAGCTACATGCCCGACATCGTGCGTTTCTACACCGGCGAAGAACCCATATTGGCCAATGTGCCGACCTGGCGCTGCCGCGAACCCGAAGCTTTGATGTATGTGCTCGATCACTTGGCCGAACTGGTGGTGAAGGAAGTCGATGGCTCTGGCGGCTATGGCATGCTGGTTGGCCCGCACGCATCCAAAACCACCATCGCCGCCTTTGCCGCCAAGCTGAAGGCCAATCCGGAAAAATTCATCGCCCAGCCAACGCTGGCGCTTTCCACCTGCCCCACCGCCATCGAAAGCGGCGTTGCCGCCCGCCATGTCGATCTGCGCCCGTTCGTGCTGACCGGTGCAGATGGCGTGCGCATCGTGCCGGGCGGCCTGACCCGCGTGGCCATGACAGCAGGATCACTGGTGGTGAACTCCAGCCAGGGCGGCGGCACCAAAGACACGTGGATCATCGACGGATGATGACATGCTGAGCCGCACCGCGGGCAACCTCTTCTGGATCGGGCGCTATCTGGAGCGCGCCGACTTCACCGCGCGCCTGATCGAGGCAACGCAGCGGCTGGCCGCCCTGCCCTCCTCTTATGGCGGCGCGTCCAACGCCTGGGAATCGGCGCTCGCTGCCGCCTGCCAGGTTGATGGCTTTGCCGCCACCGGTTTGCCTGTCGGCGAGTATGAGGTGACCGAGTATCTCACGCTGAACGCCTCCAACAGTTCTTCCATCCGCTGCTGCCTTGAAGCCGCGCGCAACAATGCGCGGGCCGTGCGCACCGCGATGACCGAGGAAGGCTGGGAAGCGATCAACACCGCCTGGCTGGAGGTCAGCCGCTATGGCACGCATCTTTCCAGTCGCGAGACGCTGGCGCAGTTGATCGAATATGTGAAGCACGCCATCGCGGCCTTTGATGGCGCCAATTATCGCACCATGCTGCGATCTGATTCCTTCTGGTTCACCAATCTGGGCGCTGCCATCGAACGCGCCGACAATTCGGCCCGGCTGCTGGATGTGAAATATCACCTGCTGTTGCCGCGCGACGAGCCGGTGGGCGGCAGCCTCGACTATTTCCAGTGGACCACCATCCTGCGCACCGTATCGGCGATGACCGCCTATCGCTGGGTTTATAACGACAGCGTGAAGCCGTGGCTGGTCGCCGATCTGCTGATCTGCAACCGCCAGATCCCGCGCAGCCTCGCTTCCTGCTATGACGAGATCCTGCGCCAGCTGGATCTGCTCGCCAGCCACAGCGGTCGCCGCGGCCCGGCGCACCGGTTGGCCAGCACCGGCCATGCCAGGCTGGCCAATGGCAACATCGATGCGATCTTTGCAACGGGCCTGCACGAATTTCTGACCAAGTTCATCGCCGACAACAATCGACTTGGCGAAGCCATTGCCGAACAATATCTTTTCTGAAAGCCGCCATGCGTATCCGGGTCGATTATTCCACTATCTATGAATATGCTCAGGCT
This sequence comes from Sandarakinorhabdus sp., assembly GCF_031422795.1. Taxonomy (GTDB): domain Bacteria; phylum Pseudomonadota; class Alphaproteobacteria; order Sphingomonadales; family Sphingomonadaceae; genus Sandarakinorhabdus. Next base: position 12,457 of record NZ_JANPML010000368.1, on the reverse strand, counting down.
GCCAGCGACGTCCTGCAACTGCTGCGCGTGCAGCCGGCCGGGCATGATGGCCAACATGTCGTGCACTGGCGCATCGAAACCGAGGTTGATGGCCATCTGAAGCGTGGTGAAGACGCTTTTGGCAATACCACCCACATGTTCTACCCTGATGGCCCGGTGCAGCGCATGGCCGTGCACGTGACCGGCGAAGTGGACACGATCGAAAGCCACGGCGTGCTCACCGGTTGCCATGAACGGCTGCCGGCCATTGTTTATCTGCGCCAGACCGAACTGACCGTGCCCGACGACGCCATCAAGGCCCTCGCCCGCCAGCTTGATACCGGCGATGCGCTGGCCAGCTGCCATCGGCTGACCGGGCTGTTGTACGACAGCATGACCTTTGATGCCGATGTTACCCACGCCCACAGCGATGCCGCCCATGCCTTCGCCATCCGCGCCGGCGTGTGCCAGGATTATGCCCATATCTTCCTGAGCGTGGCGCGCTGCATCGGTATCCCGGCGCGCTATGTTTCGGGTCATCTGGTGCGCGGCGATGGCTTTATCACCCAGCCCGCTGCCCATGCCTGGGCCGAAGCGCTGATCCCCGATCTGGGCTGGGTGGCCTTTGATCCCACCAACGGCATGTGCGCGACCGAAGCCTATCTGCGGGTTGCGGTCGGCCTCGATTATCGCGATGCCGCCCCCATTCGCGGCGCCCGGCGCGGCGGCGGCATTGAAACCATGAATGTGGCCGTCACCACTCAGGCGACTGGCCAGGCCGGCGGCCAGCACCCCGGCCTTGGCCAACTGAACAGCCAGATGCAAAGCCAGAGCTGACAACCAGGGCAATCTGGGCCATTGAAATTCTTGCCGCTGGCCAGCTGCCGGTGCAGACTTGTTCAACAAAACTCAGGCTGCGGAACCAACCATGACCTATTGCATCGGCATTCTTGTGCGCGAAGGCCTGGTGTTGATGGCCGATACCCGCACCAATGCCGGGGTCGACAACATCTCCACCTATCGCAAGCTGCGCGTGATGGAGCATGGGCCCGAACGCGTGATCATGTGCGCGTCGGCTGGATCGCTGTCTGTCACGCAAAGCGCGCTCAGCCGCGTGGCGCTGGGCGTGGTGATGCCCGACACCGGCGAGAAAGAGACGCTGGCCGACGTGCCGACCGTGTTTCGCGCCGCGCAACTGGTGGGCCAGGCGCTTTCGGATGCCAAGGCCGAGATTGACCGGGTGGTGAAGGACGACGATGTCTACACCGATGCGACCCTGCTGCTGGCCGGCAGCATCGGCGGGCGGCGGCCGCGCCTGTTTCAGATCTATGGCGCTGGCAATTTCATCGAGTGCCAGGCCGATACGCCGTTCCTGCAGATTGGCGAGACCAAATATGGCAAGCCGGTGCTGGATCGCATGGTCACCTATGAAACGCCGATGGCCGAAGCGCTGAAGATCGCGCTGATCTCGTTCAGCGCCACCATGCGGTCAAATCTGGCCGTCGGCCTGCCGGTCGATATCGCCAGCATCCGCAGCGGCGTTTCCGATCTGGAACTGATCCATCGCATCGAGGTGGACGATGAATATTACAGTGAGCTCAACAATCGCTGGAGCAACGCCCTGCGCGCTGCTGCTGCTGCCATCCCGCTGCCACAATATGCCAGCCAACCGGAACAGGAATTGCGCAGTTAGGCGCCAGAATCAGGTCGTTGCCAGCTGCGTTCCCGGCTTTTCGCGTGTCACCCACAACATGAGCGACAGCACCAGACCGACGACGCTCACCCCCGTCATCGCCAGATAGCCCAACGCGGCATCGCCATCCGCCACCAGCGCGTCATACAGATAACCCGACACGAAGGTGGTGAAGGCCTGCGCCGGGGCCGACGCCAGCGCCATGTAGATCATCTGCGCGGTCGCCGTCTGTTCATCGCCCATCATCTGATTGACCAGCCGCATCGCGCCAAGGAACACCGCTGCAAACGTGCCGGCGTGCAGCACCTGCAACGGCCACAGCAGGATTTCGGGCGGCAGGAAGGCCATTGCCGTCCATCGGATGATGCAGGCGATGGCGCCCACCAGGATCAATGTTTCCGACGCAAATTTGCTCGACCAACCGCCCAGGAACATCAGGAACAGCACTTCCACCGCCACCCCGACTGACCAGAGATTGCCGGCCACCGTTTGCGAGATCGCCTGATCCTTCGTCCAGATCAGCACACCAAAGCCGTAAAAATAGCCATGGGTGGCTTGCAGGATGCCGGCGGCAAAGATCAGCAGGGCAAAACGGCGATTTTTCAGCAGGCCAACGCCTTCCTTCAGGCGACCGATGAAATCACCTTCCTCGTTGCCCAGCACAGGCTCCCTGGGCATCACGAACGCGGCACCGATCAGCGTGATCGACACACCCAGCAGCCAGGCCCAGATCGCCCACGGCCCGAAATCGGTGACCAACGCGCCCACGCTGGACGAACCGACGATGAACGCCGCCGAAGCAAGGCCACGCGCGAAGCCGTAAGGCGGCAGCCCGGTCTTGGTCAGCCGGATCAGCGCGGCCTCCACGGCGGGCAACAGCCCCCAGAAACCAACATCCATCAACAGGATGATGGCAAACACCGGCCAGAAACCTTCGACGAACCACAGCGCGCCAAAGCCGACACTGAGCAGGAAGGCGAACAGGAACAGCGGCGCGCGTTTGTCAGCCTGGCCAGCGGCCCACGCCGCAGTGATTGGCCCGATGATGATGCGCGACAGGCCGCCAATGGTCAGCACCAGGCTGATCTGCACGCCGGTGAAACCCTGGGCTGAATCGAGCCAGGTCGGCAGATGCGGGATCAGCGCGCCAAAGCCGGCAAAGAACAGACAGGACAGCAAGGTGGCACGCACGCCATTGGAGCTGAGTTTCGCGTCGGATGATTCGGCCATGACGTTTGATGGCAGGCTGTCGTGAACCTGTCATCTGTGCGGCGTGACATTCGCCTGCAAGCCGGCCTAAGCTGCTCGAAATCACCACTGGGGAGACAATATCATGGCCCTTCCGGCGCTCTTTGATCTGACCGGGCAGACCGCCCTCATCACCGGCTCCAGCCGCGGCATCGGCAAAGCCATCGCTCACCGCATGGCCGAACATGGCGCCAATGTCGTCATTTCCAGCCGCAAGGCCGACGTATGCAAAGCCGCGCGGGACGAGATCAACGCCGCCGTGGGCCGCGAAGCCGCCATCAGCGTGCCGGCCAATATTGCCAGCAAGGAAAGCCTTCAGGCCCTTGTCGATGCCACGGTCGCCAAATGGGGCCAGATCGATCACCTCGTCTGCAACGCCGCCAGCAACCCCTATTATGGCCCGCAGGCCGGCATCAGCGATGAAGCCTTCACCAAGATCCTGCAGAACAATATCGTGTCCAACCATTGGCTGATCTCGATGGTCGCCCCGGCGATGCGCGCCCGCAAGGATGGCACCATCACCATCGTCAGCTCGATCGGTGGCCTGCGCGGATCGACCATCATCGGCGCCTATTGCATCTCCAAGGCCGCCGACATGCAGCTCGCCCGCAACCTCGCCTGTGAATATGGGCCTGACAATGTGCGCGTGAACTGCATTGCGCCCGGCCTTATCAAGACCGATTTTGCCAAGGCACTGTGGGACGATGCCGAAACCTTGAAGCGCTCCACCGCCACCGCGCCGCTGCAGCGTATCGGTGTGCCCGATGAAATCGCCGGCATGGCGGTGTTCCTCGCCGGCAAGGCCGGGGCCTTCACCACCGGCCAGAATTTCGTGATTGATGGCGGGGTAACGGCGGCCTGAGTCCGCTCAGCGGCGGTCGTGAAAGCGTTGGCCGCTGGTTACGGCCTCGGCTCCAGTTCAAAGCTGACCGTCACGCTGGCCGACAGGGCCAGTTCGCCGGGCTGCACGGGCGGCGCATCAGCCGCTTCGGCCATGGCGGCTTGCAGCATCGGACGCGGGCCCGGGTCTGCCATGTTGCTACCCTCGGCAATGCTGACGATGCGTTTCACTGTCATGCCGGCGGCCCTGGCATAAAGTTCGGCCCGCGCTCGCGCCTTGGCAACGGCGGCCCGGCGGGCGTCATCCAGTGCGGCATCGGGGTTGGCCAGGGTGAATTCCGGGCCCTGCACTTCGTTGGCCCCGGCCTTGATGACGGCATCGATCAGCCGGCCAGCCTCGCTCAACTTGCCGGTGCGGATGCTGATGCTGTTGCGGGCCTGATATCCGGTCAGGATGGGCGGCTGTTCGGGCAGATAGCGATATTGCGGGCTGAGACTGAGGCCGGTGGTCTGCACATCGCGGGTTGCGATTCCGGCCGTTTGCAAGGCCGCGAGCACGGCATTCATCCGCGTGCTGTTGGCCGCCATGGCATCAGCCGCGCTGGCGCCATTGGTGAGCACGCCGGCGGTCAGGCGCAGTTGATCGGGCGCTCGCGCCACATCGGCGCTGGCCGTGAGACTGAGCATGGTGGAAGGCATGGGACGGTCTTGCGCCGCAGCGGCGACCGTGAGCAGCAGCGGGCTGGCAAGCAACAGCAGGGTTCGGCGCATCAACAGCGTCCTTTTGAGCAGACTTGAACCGGGATGATGGCCCAGCGCTGCCGCCGCGTCACCCGCAAAATCGACCTGACCACAATATTCGGCTGCGGCGTCGCGGCACCGAGTGACACTCAAATTTCCCTTTTTGCAAACACGGACTTGCGGTATTGGAAAGCACTTGCACGCGGTGATGTATTTCGATAATACACCGCCGTAGAGGACTCATGACGATGAACGCGCACAATAATGTTCCCTCGCCTGCGGAAGCGGCGGTTTATGCTTTTCCGCCCGGCGAGGCCGAGGCCCCGACAGGTGGTCGCAATCGCTGGCTGAAGCCAGGCCTGATTGCGCTTGCCGTGGCGTTGGCAGGCGTGGCCGGCTGGAAAGCCTTTGGCCCGTCGGCTGCGCCGCCTGTGGCGCAAACCAGCAGTTTTCCGGAAGTGACCGTGCTGGTGCCCGGCACCACCATGCTGGCCGATGCCATCATCGCGCCGGGCAGCATCGCCGCCAAGCGTGATGCCGCCGTGGGCGTGCAGGGCGAAGGCGGCCGCGTTGTGCGCGTGACGGTGGAACCCGGCCAGCGCGTTGCGGCGGGCCAGGTGCTGGCGCAGATCGACGCCCAGGTGCAAGTGCAGGAAATCGCGCAATTATCCGCAGGCGTGCGTCAGGCTGAAGCCGAAGCCCGGCTGGCGCAGGCCAATCTGGCGCGCGCTGAATCGCTGGTGGCCAAGGGCTTCATCAGCCGCGCCGACATTGATCAGCGCATCGCCTCCCGTGATGGCGCGCTGGCCCGTGTTGGCGTTGCCCGCGCTCAGTTGGGTGCGGCGCGTGAACGTGCCGAACGGCTTGACGTGCGGGCGCCGGCTGCTGGCCTGATCCTGGCGCGCAACATCGAAACCGGCCAGGTGGTCGGCCCCGGCACCGGTGCTCTGTTCCGGCTTGCCGAAGGCGGTGCGCTGGAAATGCGCGCGCAGGTGGCCGAACAGGATCTGGCCCGGCTGAAGCCCGGCATGTCGGCCATTGTCACGCCGGTGGGCGCCACCGAGGGTTTCAGGGGCAAGGTGTGGCTGATCGATCCGGTCATCGATCCGGCAAACCGCCAGGGCGTGGTGCGCATCCAGTTGGATTATGCGCCCGGTCTGCGCGTCGGCGCCTTTGCCCGCGCCCGCATCGAAGGCGGCGAAACCACCCGGCCGCTGCTGCCGCAATCGGCCGTGCTGGCCGACGTTCAGGGTAATTTCGTCTATGTGCTGGGCAAGGATGACAAGGTCGAACGCCGCAGCATCAGCATCGGCGCGATCAGCGACGCCGGTGTGGGTATTGCATCGGGTTTGACCGGCACGGAAAAGGTGGTGGCCAGCGCCGGCGCCTTCCTGAAGCCGGGCGACAAGATCAAGCCCGTGCTCGCTGCTGCCGCCCGCTGATTTCGACAGGACCCGCAAGCAATGCGCAATATTTCTGCCTGGTCGATCAAGAACCCGGTTCCGCCACTGGTGCTGTTCACCCTGCTGATGCTGGTGGGCATCTTGTCGTTCCGGGCGATGGACATCAACAACCAGCCAGATATTGAATTCCCCGGCGCACAGATCATCGTGGCCCAGCCCGGTGCAGCGCCGGAAGAGCTGGAAAACCAGGTTACCCAGCGTGTCGAAGCGGCGGTGCGCAACATCACCGGTGTCGATGAAGTCAACAGCTTCGTGTCGGAAGGCAACAGCCGCACCATGGTGCAGTTTGCCATCGGCACGCCGATCGATCGCGCGGTCAACGATGTGCGCGACGCCGTTGCCAACATCCGTTCCGATCTGCCGCAGGGCATCTTGCAGCCGCAGGTCAACCGGCTCGACATGGCCGGCGGGCCGATTGCCTATTTCTCGGTTGAATCAACCGCGATGACGCTGGAAGAACTCAGCTGGTTCGTGGACAATACCGTGGCCAAGCGCCTGCTCGGCATCCCCGGCATGGCCCAGGTGCGCCGCGCTGGCGGGGTCAGCCGCGAAATCCGCGTTGTGCTCGATCCCGATCGTATGCAGGCCTATGGCGTGACGGCAAGCCAGGTCAACGCCCAGCTGCGTCAGGTCAATCTGAATGCGGCCGGTGGCCGTGCTGAAATCGCCGGCGCCGAACAATCGGTGCGCGTGCTGGGCAATGCCCGCAACGCCATTGGACTGGCTGAAACCCAGATCAATCTGGGCCAGGGCCGCAACATTCGCCTTGGCGACATCGCCGACGTGCGCGACGCCTATGCTGAACAACGCTCCATCTCCAAGCTGGGTGGCCGTCAGGTGCTCAGCTTCAGCCTCGCCAAGGCCAAGGGTTCGTCTGACGTCACGGTTTACGATGCGGCGCTGATTGAAATCGACAAGCTGCGGGCCCAGAACCCCAAGATCAGCTTTCGACTGATCTTCACCTCGGTGGAATATACCAAGAACCAATATCATGGCGCCATCGACGCCATGATCGAAGGCGCTATTCTGGCCGTGCTGGTGGTGTGGTTGTTCCTGCGCGATTGGCGCGCCACGGTGATCTCGGCGCTGGCCATCCCGCTGTCGGCCATTCCCACTTTCTGGTTCCTCGATGCCTGGCTGGGCTTTTCGCTCAACCAGCTGTCGCTGCTGGCGCTCAGCCTTGTTGCTGGTGTGCTGGTCGATGATGCCATCGTGGAAATCGAAAACATCGTGCGCCACATGCGCATGGGCAAATCCGCCTGGCAGGCATCGATGGACGCGGCCGATGAAATCGGTCTCGCCGTGGTCGCCACCACCATGTCGATTGTCGCGGTGTTTCTGCCCGTCGCCCTGATGCCCGGCATTTCCGGCCAGTTCTTCAAGAATTTTGGAGCCACCGTGGCGGTTTCGGTGCTGATCAGCTTGGCCGTTGCGCGGCTGATCACGCCGATGCTGGCGGCCTATTTCCTGAAAAGCGACGGCCAGACCGAGCATGGCACTGCCAAGTGGATCGACAGCTATATGCGCATCCTTGGCTGGGCGCTGGCCAACCGCATGAAGACGGTGTTCGGCATCGGCGGCGCCGCCCTGGCAGGCACCGTGGCGCTGTTCGTGTTGCTGCCGATGACCTTCCAGCCCGACGTTGACAATGACGACAGCCAGGTGTCCATCTCCCTGCCGCCCGGCGTCACGCTGGCGCAGACCGAAGCCATTGTCGACAAGGCCGTGGCCGTGGTCGAAAGCTCGCCGGAACTGGCGTTGGCCTTTGCCGATGTCGATGTGGGCGGCGGCAATATCTATCTGACGCTCAAGAAATCACGCACGATGCACCGCATCGAATGGGAGCGCTCGATGGCGCCCAAGCTGGCGGCGATCCCTGATGCCCGCATCGGCTTTGCCAGCCAGCAGGACGGCCCGCCCGGCGGTCGCCCGATTGGCATCACGCTCACCGGCAATGATCCGGTCGTGCTGGAACGCGCCGCCCAGAAGGTGGTGCAGGACATGCGCGCCATGCCGGAATTGCGCCAGGCCCGCATCGATGGCGGCCTGCAGCGGCCGGAAATCACCATCAAGCCGCGGCTTGATCTGGCGGCCGAAATCGGTGTGACGACAGCGGCGCTGTCGGAAACCATCCGTATCGCCACCTTGGGTGACATCGATCAGAATGTTGCCAAGTTCAGCGTTGCCGATCGCCAGATCCCGATCCGGGTCGCGCTGTCGGAAGGCGCCCGGCGCAATCTTTCGACCATCGAAAACCTGCCGGTGCCCACCAGCCGCGGCGGTACCGTGCCGCTGAAAGTGGTTGCTGAAATCAGCTTTGGTGCCGGCCCCACCGAAATCCGCCGCTTCAACCAGCAGCGCCGCATCCTGATCGGGGCCGATCTGGCGCCGGGCCTGCTGTCGGGCGATATTCAGACCAAGGTCAACAAGCTGCCTAGCCTGCAAAACCTGCCCTCGGGCGTGGAAACCGTGCAGCTGGGCATGCAGAAGTGGATGGGCGAACTGGTCCAGAATTTCATCCTGGCCGTGATTGCCGGGGTGGTGATGGTGTTTGCGGTGCTGGTGCTGCTCTACAAACGAGTGCTGCCGCCGTTCGTCAACATGATGTCGCTGTTGCTGGCGCCGCTGGGCGGCCTGATGGCCATCGGCCTAACCGGCAATGCCATTTCCATGCCGGTGTTCATCGGCATGCTGATGTTGCTGGGCATTGTTGCCAAGAACAGCATCCTGCTGGTCGATATGGCCATCGAGGAAATGGAAAAGGGTGTGCCCAAGCTGGAAGCGATCCTGGAAGCCGGTCACAAGCGCGTGCAGCCGATCGTGATGACCACGGTCGCCATGGTCGCTGGCATGATGCCGGTGGCGCTGGCGCTGGGCGGCGATGGTTCGTGGCGCGCGCCGATGGGCATCGTGGTAATCGGCGGCCTGATCGTGTCGACAGCGCTGACGCTGATCATCGTGCCCGCAGGCTTTTCCATTGCCGTTTCGGTGGAAGAGTGGCTGGCACCGCGCATGAAGCGGTGGTTCACCAACAACGAAGAGGCTGATAAGCTTCCCGGCGTCTCGCCTGCGGAGTAAGATCATCCTGAACAGCCTGCTGCCGGAATCGCCCTTTCACCGGATGCGCCTGATGGCGACGCTGCTGCTGGCAGCGATGGCCGTGATTTTCATCGTCTGCCTGATATTTCCCAAAGCACATCCGGCGGTGCCGTGGGTGATGGCCTTCACCGAAGCCGCGATGGTGGGCGGCTTGGCCGACTGGTTTGCCGTCACCGCGCTGTTCCGTCATCCGCTGGGCCTGCCGATCCCGCACACCGCCATCATCCCGCAGCAGAAGGACCGGCTGGGCGATACGCTGGCCCAATTCCTGAAGGAAAATTTCCTGCAGCCCCGCGTGGTGGCGCGGCGGCTTGACGATGCCGATCTGGCTGGCGGCCTGGCGCGCTGGCTGGCGGCACCACCCGCAGCCGGTGCCAGTGGCGGCCCGAACCGCAAGAAGGGCATCGCGCCGCTCATCGGCCAGTTGGTCGATGGGCTGGATGATCCGTCCATCGCCAAGGCCGTGGAGGATCTGGCGCGCGGCCGGCTGCAAGCCATGCAATTGTCTCCGATCATCGCCGATGCGGTGGACACGCTGGTGGCCGGCGGCCGCCACGAACTGCTGATCGATGCAGCGGTGGAATGGGGGCTGGCAACCATCGTTGACGAGGCCCCGAATATTCGCGGCAAGGTGGCAGAACGCACCAACTGGCTGCTGCGGCTGGCCGGCGCCGATGAAAGCCTGTCAGACACGATGATCAGTTCGGTGCAGCGCCTGCTGGTGGAGATCAAGCACGACCCAAGGCACCCGGTGCGCCAGCGCCTGGTGGAAGCCTTCAAGCAATGGACCTTCGATCTGCGCCATTTCCCGGAATCCCAGGACCGGGTGGAAGGCTTCAAGGATGACCTGCTGGCCAATCCGGCGATGAGCAGCTGGGTGCAGGGCCTGTGGGATGCCGCACGCAGCGCACTGGCCAGCAGCCTGACCGACCCCGGTGGCAACCGGCTGGGCGGCACGTTGACGGCGCTGGGCACCCGCATCGAAGATGATGCAGAGCTGAAGGCCGGGCTGAATGCCGCTTTGCGCCGCGCCGTCGCTGGCCTGGCCAAGACCCATGGTGACGAGATCGTGAAACTGGTATCCGAAACCGTGCGCGGCTGGGATGCCGATACCGTCACCGACAAGGTGGAACAGGCGGTGGGCCGCGACCTGCAGTTCATCCGCATCAACGGCACGCTGATCGGCGGCTGCATCGGCCTTGCCATTTATGGCGTTGCACGGTTCGCGCTGCTGCCGCACTGAAGCCGCCATGTTCGACCGTCAGCCCCACCTCGCCCACCCGACCCTGAGCCTGCGTCCCGCCATGGCGGATGACTGGCCGGCACTGGCTGCCGCTGCCAGCGATCCCGGCATCTGGGAAGGCCACCCCGCCAATGATCGCTGGCAGGAACCGGTGTTCCGCGCCTTTTTCGAGGATGGCCTGGCCAGCGGCGGCATGCTGGTGGCGCAAGAGCCCGAAAGCGGCAGCATCATCGGTTCGTCGCGGTTTGATTTCGCTCGTGTCGAACCCGACGAAGTGGAAGTGGGCTGGACCTTCCTCGTGCGCCGCCATTGGGGCAGCCGCAGCAACCACGTGATGAAGGCGTTGATGGTCGGCCACGCGCTCCAAACCTTTGAACAGGTGGTGTTTCTGATCGGCGAAACCAACATCCGCAGCCGCACCGCCGTGAGCCGGATCGGCGCAACGCTGACCGATCGGCAGATGACCGCCCAGCTTTCCACCGGGCCGGTCACCCACCTGCTCTACGCCCTCGATCGGGCGGCCTTTGCCGCTGGCCCGCTGGCGCCCCATTGGGCCGAACGGCTCAGCTGATATCCTTCAGATTGTCGTCTGCATTGCGATCGACATATTTGCTGTAGGGATCGATGCCGGCCACGCTTGGTTTGGCCTTGCTAATCAGCACCAGCGTCTGCGGGCCGGACTTGATGGGCAGGCGCGTCATCAGCAGCACGTCCTTCTGGTTGAAGGCTCCCTGCCCCGGTTTGGCCGTGAACAGGCCCACGTCGATTGAATCGGCCAGGGCTGCGGCCTTCTCCACGCCCTTGCCGTCGGCGTAATATTTGGCGGCATCAACGGTCAGCCGGGTTTCCCAGCGGCCATCGGGCAGTTTGCGCGTGGTGGCCGTCGTCGCCTTCAGGTCGAAAACGGTGATGCGTTCCAGCAGATCGCTCACCAGCTGCCGTTCTTCGGGCGTGCGGGCCAGGCCCTTGAAACCATCGACCAGCACCTGCGGCGACATGTAGGGCGGCCCGCTGAAACGATAGCGGGTGAACAGGCCGGCCAGCATGGCGTTGACCCGATCCTCGCCCAGCCTGTCCTGCAGCAGATACAGCACCACGCTGCCCTTGCGATAATGGATATAGCCCTGGTTTTCGACTTCACGCAGCGGCAACTCCTCGATAGCTTCGTTGCCGCGGTTGCGCAGGTAATTGTCCAGCTCATACTTCAGGAACCGCCGCATCTTGTCGGGGCCATAGAGCTGCTTCATCACCATCAGCGCCGAATATTGCGCCATGGTTTCCACCACCAGTGTGGCGCCTTGCGTGCCCGTTGGCACGATCTGGTGGCCCCAATATTGGTGCCCCAGTTCGTGCGCGGTGATGTAGGTGACGTAATCGATCTTGTCGGCTTCGGCGGCATTGGCCAAAAATCCGATGCCCTCGCTGTACGGCACGGTGCCGGCAAAGGCCTGCGCGAATTCAGCATAGGCCGGGAATTCAATGATCCGGACATGGTTGAACTGATACGGGCCGAAATTCTTTGTATAATAGCTCAGGCTGGATTGCATGGCGCTGATCATGCGCGCCGCGTTCCAGCCGTGATCGGGGTGGTGGAAAACCGACAGCGGGATACGGCGGCCGTCGGCCAGCGTCGCCTCCCCCTTGGCTTCGGTATAGCGAGCCGATTGCACCGAGAAGAAGGCCAGGATCGGCGTTTTCGACACGAAACGCGCCGTGCGGCGATTGCCGGATACCGTGTCTGACAGCTTGTCACCCGGCGCGATCGCCGTCTGATCGGCATCGGTGATCACGGTGATATCGCTCGTCACCCACGGCGCATTGCCCAGATCGTTGCGGCCCTGGCCATAGGCATCGCCCAGCTTGGGCGGGCGCACTTCACCGGTCAGGCCGCGCTTGCGCCGGGTGATGCGATCAGTGAGCAGACCATCGCGGCTCATGCCGATGACGGGCGCAAAATCACTATTGTTCAGGAAGGTGCCATTTTCGATGAGCGTGCGATCCTGCCCGCGTGCCGGAAAGCCGCGGTGCCAGCGCCTTGTGGCAAAATCGAGCGTGGTGGTCGCGCCGGGCGCCAGCGGCGTGGCAAAGCGCAGGATGCGATAGTTGAAGCGCGCATCATCGCGGTCCACACGGGTGCCGGGCACCACCAGC
>NZ_JANPML010000367.1:0-5095 GCF_031422795.1 Sandarakinorhabdus sp. | reverse complement strand
AATGTCGGCGCGGTGCTGCGGCTCGGCGCCTGCCTGGGCGTCCCCGTCGATCTGATCGAACCGCTCGGCTTCGCTTGGGACGATGCCCGCGTCCGCCGCACGGCGATGGACTATATCGATCGCGTCGCCATCACCCGCCATGCCGACTGGGCTGCGTTTCACGCCAGCATCGGCACGGCGCGGCGGCTGGTGCTGCTCACCACCAAGGGCAGCAATTCCGCCCATGATTTCACCTTCCGCCCCGACGACGTGCTGCTGTTCGGCAAGGAAAGCGCCGGCGCCCCACCCCACGTCCACGCCGCCTGCGAAGGTCGCATCCGCCTGCCGATGCGAGTGGAGGTGCGCTCCCTCAACCTCGCCATGTCGGCCGGGCTGGCGGTGGGCGAGGCGCTGCGGCAGACGGGCGGATTGCCGAGGTAGAAGAGGGGCCTCCGGCGGGCAGGGTCGCAGACCCTGCACCCGTTGGTTTTCGGGCTACCCCCTTCCCGTCACCCCGGACTTGATCCGGGGTCCCGCTTCACGCCTTCCCGGCGCGTAACTGGTTCAACCGGAACAGCTGCGCCAATATCTTGTCGTCACTCAACGCCCCGGCCCGCCAATCGTCACCCCAGCCATAGGCATCGGCGACCGCTTCATCCAGCGCGCGGTGGGCATGGTCCAGCCACGCCGGCCGCTCGTTATACAAATTGGTCAGCGTGCGCTTGGCGAGCAGCTTCGCTGCCGCCTCATCCCTGGGCAGGATGCGATCCGGATAGCCGGCCACCACCTCCGGCACTCGCACCACCAGATCGGCCGGGTTCAGCCAATTCTCCCGCAGTTCATTCAGCCGCGCCGCCGCCGCCGCAATCGCCTGTGCGCGGGGATCATCGGCATAGGCAGCCGCCGGGAGATCGGGGGTAAGGCCGGCCGGGAAGGGGAAGGTTTCGAAGGTGGTGGACGGCGTATAGCGCGGATCATTGCCCACGCCGAGGAACGTGCCCATCCGCAGCGACCAGAGTTCATGGAAACGCGAGTGCAGGATGCCGAAGCTGGTGTCGTCATCGCGGGCGATGGCAACCACAGCGCTGTCCGGCAGGATTGCAGGACTCTTCCACGCAAAAAGGCGGTGCTTAGAGACGCGTGGCGAGATTATGATACGCGCACAATGTTCAGCCTTCGCATAGAAATCCGGTCGAGGTCGCCAGAACCTCCACCAAAAATCTCTCGCAATTTTTTCTGAATTTTGAGCCCGGACCGGTTTCACCACCCTAGAAGCGTGTTCAAAGGGAAATTCAAATTGCGATGCTTCTGATTCATCAAGTTCGCTGCCAAAGTCGACGATCCAAATATCTTGCGGTCTGCGAACAATCTCCGCACCATTCACATACGGTTTCAAAACTTGGGCGTTACTCCGACCATTTGGGTTGAGCGGTGCTTTCAACCATTGCCTTGCCAGCTCGCCGGGAACGTCAAAAGGCCCCGATTTCTGTATGCCAATAAATGCAATGGCTTCGTTTGGTGCAAGTTTATCAGCCTTGGTCAAATCAACTTCATTTGCTGTCAGGTCTGAAAAAATCTTGGTGGACACATTGCCGTTCAAGCGCACGGACTCGTTCGCAACGGACGAAAAGCAGACGATGGAAACCCGCACATCTGCTCCGTCTACCGTCCAATCCTCATCGCCCCATGCTTCATAAATCTGGCCATCTTCGACGATTGGCTTAAGCGCCTCCCGGTTTGCCCCACCACGGATTGAGTTAGTTGAAACCAATCCGGCACGGATCAGCTGAGCACTCTGCATCTGCGTCCATGCGCGGGCAAACCAGTAGCAAACTAGGTCTGAGAAATCTGGAAGTTGACCACGATAAGCCTTTCTTAGCGCTGAAACATATTCCTTACCCAGCTCGGACAATACTCGCTTTCCACCAAGGAACGGCGGGTTGCCCACCACCACCTCCGCCACCGGCCACTCGGCTTGGCGGCCATCCGGGGCCAGCACCGCATCCCGGCATTCAATGGTGTTCAGCGTCCGCAGGATCGGATTGCGCGCCGCATCGAACCCGTTGCGGCGCATCCACTGGATTTCGCCAATCCACACGGACACCCGCGCCAGTTCGGCGGCATAGGGGTTGAGTTCGATGCCCAGCACATTTTCCGGGCCAAGCCGGGGGAATTCGCGCGGCAGGCCGAGTTGTTCCGCCTCCAGCGCGGTGCGGTGTTCGATATCCTTCAGCGCCAGCAGCGAGAGATAGAGGAAATTGCCGCTGCCGCAGGCCGGATCGAGCACGCGGAAATTGGCCAGCCGGTCGCGCCAGGCGTTCATCGCCTTGGTGGCTTCAGCCCGCGCCTTGGCGCGGGCCGGGCCTTTGGCGGCATCGGCCTTGTCCATCGCGGTTTCGATGCTGCTGCGCACCTGTGCCCATTCACGTTCCAGCGGTTCGATGATCACCGGGCGCACGATCATCATGATCTTGTCGCGATCAGTATAATGCGCGCCCAACTGGCTGCGCTTGGCCGGATCAAGTCCGCGTTCGAACAGCGTGCCCAGGATGGAGGGATCGATTTCGGACCAATCCAGTTTCGCGGCCGCCAGCAGATTTTCGATATCGGCCTTTTCCAGCGGCAGCGCCGTATCATCATCGAAAAGGCCGCCGTTGAACCATTCCACCTTTTCAAATCCGACCATGCCGCCGGTTTTCATCGCGGCAAACAAGGTGGCGGCATAACCGGCGAACTGGGCCGCATCGCTGCGGCTGGCTTCCAGCATGCGCTGGAACATCTTGCCGGGCAGCAGGCCGACATCTTCGGCAAACATGCAGAACACCAGCCGGTTGACGAAATGCGCTACTAGATGCGCTTCGTGGCCGCGCAGGCGCAGGCGCTCAGCGATGGCGGCGAATTCCTTGGCGGCATCTTCGGTGAGTTTCTGGCGGGTTTTGGCCGGGCGCAGGCGTTCGGGATTGTCGAAACAGGCGCGCAGCAGGTCGCGCTTGCCGGCGTCGAGCAGGTCTTCCAGCGTGATTTCGTGCACTTCCTGCACGGTGTTGGTGAAATTGCTGTGGATGCGGATGCGATCCATATCCGACACGATCAGCAGCGGCGGGCTTTCCAGCGCGATGGAATAACGCAGCAGTTGATCGAAGGCCTTTTCCAGATTGGCGGCCTTGCCCTTGTACTCCCAGGCAAAGCAGCCCTTGCGCCACACATCGGCCCAGCCTTCGCCACCGCTGGTTTTGGTGGCGCCTTTTTCGAAGGTGAAGAAATCGCCGGTCTTGTCGGCGCTGATCGGGTCTTCAACGCCTAGCAGGCGGCACAGATCGTTGAAATGACTTTGGGAGGCGGTGCGCTCCTTCAGTTCAACATTGCGCCATTTTTGGGCGAATTCGTGCGGGGTCATAGCCGTGACGTTGGCGGGGATTTTGGTGGGCTGCAAGCCCCGTTCAAAGAAGAAAGCGGGACCCCGGATCAAGTCCGGGGTGACGGGGGGATTGATGGATTGGAGGTCGGCCCAAAACAAACGGGTGCAGGGTCTGCGACCCTGCCCGCCGGAGGCTCTCTTACCCCTTCACCACTTCGTATCCGCCAGCAGCGCCGCGTAAATCTCGATCCCGTCCCTCAGATTGCCCAGCCGGATATTCTCGTTGGCGGCGTGCTGATTGTCATCGGCGTTGGCGACGGTGACGCCGATCATGGGGGTGGCCAGTGCCTCCACGATTTCGGCGAAGGGTGTGGTGCCGCCCATCAGGGGGAGCAGCACGGGTGGGCCGGCGGTGCGGGTGATGGCGTCGATCACGGCTTTGGCGGCGGGCGTGTCGAGGGGGACTTTGACGGCGACGGAGCCGCCGGCGTCCCAATCCAGTTTCAGCAGCTTGGGGTGGGCGCGGCGGGTGGCGGCGTCCGGCGTGGTGCGGATGATGTGCCAGCCTTGGGTGGTGAGGTGGGTTTCGACTGCCTGTTTCACATGGGCGATGGTCTGGCCGGGGGCGAGGCGGATATCGAAGCTGGCCCAGGCCTGGGCGGCAATGGCGTTGGCGGCAGGCGACCGTGTATCGCCGCCGTGGATGGCGCGCACGTTGAGTGTGGGCATCAGATAGCCATCGGCCAGCCGCGCTGTGCCGATGTGGCGGCCCAGCGCCAGTTCGTCCATCAGTTGCTGTTCGACAGCGGGCAGGGCGGCCAGCGCCGCCTTGTCGGTGGCGCTGGGCGGCGGCACTTCGCTGGCCAGGCCGGGCACCTTTATACTGCCCTGATCGTCGCGCAGCTGCATCACCAGATCGGCGATCATCACCGTAGGGCTGGGCACCCAATTGCCGTAGTGCCCATCGTGGAGGGCGCGGGCGGGGCCATAGACCGTCGCTTCGAAATCGACGATGCCGCGGTTGCCGCCGCTCACCAGCGGGCGGCCGGATTGGTGGACCGGGCCATCGCCCAGGATCAGCAGATCGGCGGCGAGCAGCGCCTTGTTGGCGCGCACGATGGTGCCGAAATTGGGGGAGCCGGCCTCTTCCTCGCCCTCCCACAATATCTTGATGTTCACCATCGGCTTGATGCCTTTGGCGGCGAGCGCGTCCAGCGCCCACAGGGTGGCGGCGATGGTGGCCTTGTCGTCACCACTGGCTCTGCCGTGCAGGCGCCATTCCTTGTCGATAGTGGTGGCGGCGGCGAGATCGACCTTGGCGCTGGCCGGCGGTGCGGTGCGCAGCGTGGGCTGGAACGGCGGATCGAGCCAGCCGGGCTGGTTCACCGGCTGGCCGTCATAGTGGGCATAGAGCAGGAGGGTGCGTTTGGCGCCGGGGGTGCGGCGTTCCGCAAACACGCTGGCCGGGGTGCCGGGGCGGGCACGGAGCTGCTGGGTGGTGAAGCCGCGGGATTTCAGCTGGGTTTCGAGATAATCGGCGTTGCGATCGACATCGGCAAGCGTGCTGGCCACACTCGGCATGGCGACGAATGCGCTGTAATCCGTGATCAACTTGCGCTCATTGGCTTCGCGCCAGCTGCGCACCTGGGCGCGCAACCGGTCAGACGCCGGGCTGGCCAGCGCCGGCATTGCCACCAGCGCCAGCAGCGCCCATCCGATCATCGTCCGGTTTTTCATCATCATCCCCTTGTGCCGGCA
>NZ_JANPML010000366.1:0-6208 GCF_031422795.1 Sandarakinorhabdus sp. | reverse complement strand
GAACAGGCCCCGATCCGCGCCTTCTACCCCGGTGGCCGCATCGAAACGGTCATCCCGCCAAACCGCACGCTCAAGGCGCTGCGCGGATGAAAGCTGCGCCATATGGCGGGGTGGCAGCCAGCATTTGCCCTGATAGGATGCACCGATGTTCCTGACCTTCCTTGAAGAGCTGCGCGCAGCGAAGATCCCGGCCTCCATGAAGGAGCATCTGATCCTGCTTGAAGCATTGCAGAGCGATGCCATCGATTATTCGATTACCGATTTCTATTATCTGGCTCGCGCGACCTATGTGAAAGACGAAGGCCTGCTCGATCGTTTCGACATGGTATTTGCCAAGGTATTCAAGGGTATAGAGCCAACACTTGAAACCGGCGAGACCGAGATTCCCGAAGACTGGCTGCGCGCCCTGGCCGAAATGAACCTGACCGAGGAGGAGCGCGCCGAGCTGGAAAAAATGGGTTGGGACAAGCTGATGGAGACACTCCAGAAGCGGCTGGAGGAACAGAAGAAGCGCCACGAAGGCGGCAACAAGTGGATCGGCACCGCCGGCAAATCGCCGTTCGGTGCCAATGGCGACAATCCCGAAGGCGTGCGCATCGGCCAGAAGGATGGCCGCAAGCAGAGCGCTGTCAAAGTCTGGGACAAGCGCGAGTTCAAGAATCTCGATTCAACCGTTGAACTGGGCACCCGCAACATCAAGGTCGCCTTGCGTCGCCTGCGCCGCTTCGCCCGTGAAGGCGCCGCCGACGAGCTTGACCTTGATTCCACCATCCGCGGCACGGCCAAGCAAGGCTGGCTCGATATCGTCATGCGGCCGGAACGCCACAATGCGGTGAAACTGCTGCTGATGCTGGATATCGGCGGTTCGATGGATGCCCATATCAAGCTGTGCGAAGAGCTGTTTTCAGCGGCGAAAACCGAATTCAAGCACATGGAGTTTTTCTACTTCCACAACTGCCCCTATGAGGCGGTGTGGAAAGACAACAAACGCCGCTGGACCGAGCGGACGCCGATGATGGAGATTCTCCATAAATTTCCGCATGATTACAAACTCATCTTCGTCGGCGACGCCTCGATGAGCCCGTATGAAATCACCTATGCCGGCGGCAGCACCGAACATTGGAACGAGGAACCCGGCGAGGCGTGGCTGAACCGGCTCACCGACGTCTATCACTCGTCAATCTGGCTGAATCCGATCCCGGAAAAGCATTGGGAAAACGGCCAGTCGATCCGGATGATCAAAGAGATCATGCACGATCGCATGTATCCGCTCACGCTGGACGGGCTGGATCGCGGCATGCGGGAGTTGAGCCGCAAGAAGTGAAGCAAGTAAACAACTTCCGGCAACCCGCGCGCCTGCCTGCACTTTTGGCTGCCAAGGTCCATGCAGGAGGGATTTCCTGATGCCGACCATTCACCGCCAAGCCGGATGGCGATTCCATTTTTACTCTGGCGATCATCCGCCGCCGCATGTGCATGCTGAAAAGGACGGAGCGGAAGCCCGGTTCGATCTCCTGCCAGTCCGCCTGACCCGCAACGATGGCGTGCGGGCGCGGGATTTGGAATGGCTGCAAACCGTGATAGAAGCGCAAGCAACGGAATTTGAAAAGGCATGGCATGGCTTCTTTGGCACAAGCGGACCTTCGCGATGAGCGCGCGGTTGACGTGCGTTTTGCCGACGGCCAACTGATCGTTGATCTGCGCGATGGGCGCACGATCGCTACGCCGATTGTCTGGTATCCCCGCCTCCGACGCGCCACCGATGCTCAACGCCGCAATTGGCGTCTTAACGGATCAGGCTATGGCATCCATTGGCCCGACGTGGATGAAGATCTGAGCGTTGAGGGGATGTTGCGCGGCATAGCTGCCCCGAACTGGCAACAGCCGGACTGAGCTTCGCCTCCCCAGCCGCCGGCCAGGGAGGAAACGGCCCTGATTATTTGCCGCCAGCGGCTTCGAGCGCCTGCAGTTTCTTCGCCTGTTGGCCGACATAGGCGCGCACCGATTCCACCTGGGCCGGCGTGTACCAGCGGCTGAAAGCGATCATGCCGTTGGCCTTCAGCGCACCATCGTGAACGATGGCCTTCCAAGCTTCTGCGTCGGTCAGCACGCCTGAGCGCCGCAGATCGGGCACGATGCCCGACGCATGGGCATCGGGGCCATGGCAGAAGGCGCAGTTGGCGCTGTAGATCTTGCCGCCTTCAACCACCTGCACCGGCGTGAAGGCATCACTGGGCGGATTGGCCGCGGCAAACACCGGCTCGGTCGCGCGTGGCAACGCGCCCTTGCCGCCCAGCTTGAACACCAGCAGACGGCCATTGCGGGCATCGCGCGGATCGTCAAAGGCCGCAGTCAACGGGAAGGCGCCGCCATAGCCGACCATGATAGCCACATATTGCTGGCCCTTCACGGCATAACTCACGGCCGGCGCGATGATGCCGGTCTGCGCCTTGAAGTTCCACAGCTTGGCGCCCGTGCTTGCATTGAACGCCTGGAAATCGCCGGCGCCATTGCCTTGGAACACCAGATTGCCCGCCGTCGCCAGCGTGCCGCCGTTCCACGGGCCATCATAGGTGATTTCCCACGCCGGCTTTTGCGCCACCGGATCCCAGGCGATCAACTTGCCTTTCAGCGATGCCTTGATCGCCTTGAACTGGGCCCGATCATCGGGAACCGAACCGGGATCGATAGCGATGCCCAGGTTCCAGGCGCCTTCACGGCGTTCAAAACCTTCCTGGTTCTGATAGAATTGCGGCATTTCCTGCGCCGGCAGATAGACCAGACCGGTGCGCGGGCTATAGCTCATCGGGTGCCAGTTGTGGGCGCCCAGCGGCGACGGCATCACCAGCACGCCGGCCTTGCGATAGCGCGCTTCCGGCACTTCGATCGGGCGGCCGGTCTTCATGTCCACGCCGGTGGTCCAGGTTTGCGTGGCAAATCCCTTGGCCGAAATCAGCTGCCCATTGGCGCGGTCGATCACATAGAAAAAGCCGTTTTTTGGCGCCTGCATCAGCACCTTGCGCGGTTTGCCTTCGATTATCAATGTTGAAAGCATGATCGGCTGGGTCGCGGTATAATCCCAGGTTTCGGCCGGCGTGCCCTGATAGTGCCAGAGATATTCGCCGGTATCCGGCTTCAGCGCCAGCACCGACGACAGGAAGAGATTGTCGCCCTTGCCGTCAGAACGGATCTCGTGATTCCACGGGGAACCGTTGCCGACACCGATATAGAGCTGATCCAGTTCCTGATCATAAACGATGGCATCCCAGGCCGTGCCGCCGCCGCCGCCCTTCCAATATTCGCCTGACCATGTTGGCGCGACCTTGCCGGCCATCACGCTATCCGACGCTTCGCCATCGGGGCCGTCGGCCGGGTTGCCCGGCACGGTGAAGAAGCGCCATTTCTTCTTGCCGCTCATCGCGTCATAGGCCGTCACATAACCGCGAACGCCCAGTTCGCCGCCGCCGTTGCCGATCACCACCAGCCCCTTCATCACGCGCGGGGCGCCGGTGATGGTGTAGGGCTTGGCACTATCGGTAAACGTCTGCGTGGACCATTTCACCTTGCCGGTATCGGCATCCAGCGCGATCAGCCGGCCATCGAGAGCGGCGACATACACCAGCCCGCCCCACACCGCGACACCGCGATTGACGACATCGCAGCAGGCGCTGTGGCCGCGCGCTTTGTCCACCTTGGGGTCGTAACGCCACTTCACCCGGCCAGTGACGGCATCGAGCGCCATCACCGTGGACCATGACGTGGTGGTGTACATCGTGCCATCGACGACGATCGGCGTGGCTTCCTGGCCGCGATTGGTGGGCAGATCGGTATACCAGGCGAGGCCAAGCTGGCCGACATTGTCGGCATTGATCTGGGTCAAATCGGCAAAGCGTTGTTCGGCATAAGTGCCGCCGTGCGTCATCCAGTTGCCGGGTTCGCTGCGCGCGTTCATCAGCCGCTGCGCATCCACACCGCGCACGCCGGTGCCGGGCCCGCCAGCGCCGGCCAGCCCAGCGGTCAAAACCGTACCTGCCAGAAACACCGCTGCCGTCTTGCTGAATTTGTTCATGCCATCCTCCCCAGAATGTTCGAGGGCAGACTAGGGCAGCAATCGGCAGACGCAAACA
Source organism: Sandarakinorhabdus sp. (assembly GCF_031422795.1). GTDB lineage: Bacteria > Pseudomonadota > Alphaproteobacteria > Sphingomonadales > Sphingomonadaceae > Sandarakinorhabdus. Next base: position 2,081 of record NZ_JANPML010000366.1, on the reverse strand, counting down.
ATCCATTGTCGCAGGCCGGGCCTTCAGGCAGGCAGGTCAGGCCGGGATTGGCAGGCTCACCACCCAGGCGTTGAACGCGACCACGAGGCCAGCCACCATCATCAGCACCGCCTTGGTTCTGTTGCCGCCGGGTTGCTGCAACAGCCACAGCCCGCCCAGCACCAGCGCCAGCGCTGCCACCAGCGCCAGGCCGGTGAGCGGATTCACGCCAGAACCTTGGCGATGGCAGCCTGCCACTGCGTGCGCCGTGCAGCGCGAGCCGCGCCATCGATGGCCGGGTGAAAACGCACATCCGCCGCCGCCATGGCATCAGCGGCCGCCGCCAGATCGGCAAACAGGCCAGCGCCCACACCGGCCAGCATGGCAGCGCCCATCGCCGTGGTTTCGATCACGCGCGGCCGTTCGACCACCACGCCCAGGCTGTCGGCCAGATCCTGGCACAGCCAGTTGTTGGCCACCATGCCGCCATCGACGCGCAGCATCGCCGCCGGCACGCCATCAGCCGCCAGCGCATCAACCAGATCGGCGGTCTGCTGGCCCTGGGCTTCCAGCGCCGCACGCACGACATGAGCGCGGGTGCTGCCGCCCGACAGGCCACAGATCACACCGCGCGCGTCCGGATTCCAGTACGGCGCGCCCAGCCCGGCCAGCGCAGGCACAAAGCTGACACCGCCATTGTCGGGCACGCTTTGCGCCAGTGTTTCAGATTCGGCGCTGGTGGCGATGATGCCCAGCCCGTCACGCAGCCATTGCACGGCCGAACCGGCCACAAAGATGGCGCCTTCCAGTGCATAGGCGGGTTTGCCATCCAGCCGCCACGCCACGGTGGCAAGCAGGCGGTTGCGCGACACCGGCGGTTCTGCGCCGGCGTGAGCGAGCAGGAAGCAGCCGGTGCCATAGGTTGCCTTCAGCATGCCCGGAGCAAGGCAGGCCTGCCCGATGGCCGCCGCCTGCTGATCGCCAGCTGCGCCCGTGATCGGGATGCTGCGGCCCAGCAGGGTCGTTTCCGCCAGCGCGCCAGCGCAATCGACAATGGCCGGCAGCGCGGCCTTGGGCACGCCCAGCATGGCAATCAGTTCATCGTCCCACTGGCAGCTGGCCAGATCCATCAGCAGGGTGCGGCTGGCATTGGTGGCGTCGGTCACATGCACCTTGCCGCCCGACAGATGCCAGATCAGCCAGCTTTCCACCGTGCCCACGGCCAGCCGGCCATCCCGCGCCGCATCGGCCACCATCGGCCAGTTATCCAGCGCCCAACGGAACTTGGTGCCGGAAAAATAAGGATCAAGCAAAAGCCCGGTCTTGGCCTGCACCTTGGCTTCCAAGCCAGGATCAGCGGCCTTCAGCCCGGCGCAATAATCGGCGGTGCGGCGATCTTGCCAGACGATGGCGCGGGCCAGCGGCTCGCCAGTGGTGCGATCCCAGAAACAGATGGTCTCACGCTGGTTGGTGATGCCGATGGCGGCGATGCGTTCGGCGCCCACCTGCGCGGCCACCTCCTCAAGGCAGGCCCGCGACAGATCACGGATTTCGGCCGGATCATGCTCCACCCAGCCGCTGGCCGGGTAATGCTGCGTCATCGGGCGCCCGGCGCTGGCAACGATCTCGCCGGTCTGCGTGAAGGCAATCGCCCGGGTGGAGGTGGTGCCCGCGTCGAGCACGAGGATCAGCTGCCCCGGAGTCTGTTGGTTCGTCATGTCGCCTTTTCTATGGGCACAAAGCCCGTTAGGGAAGCGCTCGTGACGATTTCCTCCACACCTTATGATCTTGCCATCATCGGCGCCGGCATCAACGGCGCCGGCATCGCCCGTGATGCGACCGGGCGCGGGCTGAAAGTCGCGATCATCGATGCCGGCGATATCGGCGGCGCGACGTCCTCATCGTCAACCAAGTTGATCCACGGCGGCCTGCGCTACCTGGAATATTATGCCTTTGGCCTGGTGCGAAAGGCGCTGGCCGAACGCGAGGTGCTGCTCGACATCGCGCCGCACATCACCTGGCCGCAATCCTTTGTGCTGCCGCACGCAGATGGCATGCGGCCGGTGTGGATGCTGCGGCTGGGCACCTTCCTGTATGATCAT
>NZ_JANPML010000365.1:0-8306 GCF_031422795.1 Sandarakinorhabdus sp. | reverse complement strand
GACATTGGCATCATGATCCATGCGGGTGAGCAGGATATTATCGCCGGCCTGCCAGCCCTCGGCAATCAGCGGCGCCAGCTGGAAGAACAGGCTGGTGGTGTTCAGGCCAAAGATCACTTCGTCTTCGGCGCAATTGAACAGGGCGGCAGCGGCGGCCAGCGCGGACTCGACGATGGTGCCGGTGGCCACCGATGTGCGGAACGTGCCGCCATCATTGGCACAGGCCGCAATCATCGTGTGGCTCATCGCGTCGACCACCCGGCCCGCAACCTGGGTGCCGGCGGGCGCATCAAGATATCGCCGCGGCTGCCCTTCCTCTGCGCGCGCCTGCGCCGGAAACGCCGCGCGCACCATATCCATCGGCAATGTCATGTCAGTCCCCCAGTTGCGGGACGTTTATTGGCTCAGCGCGTCCACGGCGGCAAGCACGGCTTCGGGTTGCGGGCGCACGCGGTAATTGGCCTCCATCAACCGGGCGCGGATGATACCTTTCTTATCAATTACATAGACCGAAGCCAGCGGCACGCCATGGGCCTTGTTGCCCACCGCATAGGCCGGGTCCCGCAGCTGCCAGCCGTCGATCACCTTGGATTGCGGATCCGACAGCAGTGGCCAGCTCACCTTGCGTTCGGCAGCGAACTTCGCCAGCACCTCGGGCGAGTCATACGACAGGCCAACCAGCGCATAGCCGCGGCTGGCCAGCCCCTCGGCGGCCTTATCGTTCATGGCGATCAGCTGCGCCTTGCAGAACGGGCACCACGACGCCGATCGGAAGAACATCAGCACCGTGCCCTTGCGGCCCGCAACTTGCTTCAGCGTGCGGGCCTTGCCGGTGCTGTCCACGGCGGCAACGCCGGGCGCCTTGTCCCCCACGGCGGGGAATGCCGCAGCCGGAGCGGCGATGACAGCAAGGGCGATGAGGGCGGGGATGATGCGCATGAAAGGCCTTTCGCGCCGGTGGCGGCAAAGGTTGCAGCCTATTCTTCGTCGAGAAGGGGCAGTTGCACCTGATCGGCCGGCGGCAGCAGCCCGAGATGTTTCCACGCCGGCCCATTCAGCATCCGCCCGCGCGCCGTGCGAGCGATCAGGCCCTGCTGGATCAGGAAGGGTTCGATCACGTCTTCCACCGTATCACGCGCTTCCGACAGGCCGGCGGCGAGCGTTTCGATGCCCACCGGGCCGCCGCGATAAATATCGGCAATCATCATCAGATAGCGCCGGTCCATCGCATCCAGGCCGAGGCGGTCAACCTCCAGCCGGCTGAGCGACGCATCGGCCAGCTTCTGATCCACTGGCTTGCCGCCGGCAAAATCGCGCACGCGACGCAGCAGGCGGCCGGCGATGCGCGGGGTGCCGCGCGCGCGGGCGGCAATCTCGCGCGCGCCATCGGCAGTGAGCGACAGTTCGAGCAGCCGCGCGGCGCGGGTGACGACCTGTTCCAGTTCGTCCACCGAATAGAAATTCAGTCGCAGCGGAATGCCGAAGCGGTCGCGCAACGGGGTGGTGAGCAATCCGGCACGGGTGGTGGCGCCGACCAGCGTGAACGCCGGCAGATCGATACGAACCGAGCGTGCCGACGGGCCTTCGCCGATCATGATGTCGAGCACCCGATCTTCCATGGCGGGATAGAGGATTTCCTCCACCATGGGCGACAGGCGGTGGATTTCATCGATGAACAGCACATCGTGCGGCTCGAGATTGGTGAGGATGGCGGCGAGATCGCCGGCCTTGGCGATGACCGGGCCCGATGTGGCGCGGAAGCCCACACCCAGTTCGCGCGCCACGATCTGCGCCAGCGTGGTTTTGCCCAGGCCGGGCGGGCCGTGCAGCAGCACATGATCCATCGCCTCACCGCGCCCGCGCGCCGCCGCGATGAAGATGCCAAGATTTTCGCGCAAGGCCTGCTGGCCGATGAACTCGTCCAAGCCCTTGGGCCGCAGCGCGGCATCGATGTCGTCGGGGCGACGCTGGGGGGAAAGATCGTCGGTCATGCCGGCAAAGCCTTAGCGCGCGCTCTTCTTCAGCGCCACACGCACCACTTCGTTCAGGGCGGCGCCTTCCCCCAGTTCGGCCAGCGCTTCGGAAACGGCGCGGCTGGCGTCCATCGGCCGGAATCCAAGGGCAGCCAGCGCCGACACCGCATCATCAACCACGCGCGCGCCAGCCTGCACCGGCAGCGGCGCACCGGCAGCAACCGCCACGCCGCCCATCTTGCCCTTGAGTTCGTTGGCGATGCGCGCGGCGAGTTTGGGGCCGACCCCGTTGGCACGCGCCAGCGAGGCGGCATCGCCAGACGCCACCGCGTGTGCCACCTGATCGGGCGAGAGCACGGAGAGGATGTTGAGGCCCACCCGGCCGCCGACCCCCTGCACGGTGATCAGCGCACGGAAGGCGGCAAGTTCGGATTCCGACACGCAGCCGAACAAAGTGATGGCGTCTTCGCGCACCTGGGTTTCGATGTGCAGCACCACCGGCTGGCCGACGCTGAGCGCCGAAAGGGTGCGGGTCGAGGCCTGCACCAGATAGCCGACGCCGTTCACATCGACGATCAGCGCATCAGCCGAAACGCTGTCGACCAGGCCCTTCAGCCGCGCGATCACATCAGACCCTTTCGCGAGCTGGCGCCCAGATGCGCGTGCGCGATGGCGACGGCAAGCGCATCAGCCGCATCGGCCCCCACCACTTTCACGCCGGGCAGCAACCGCTCCACCATCGCCTGCACCTGATCCTTGCTGGCACTGCCCACCCCGGTCAGCGCCTTCTTCACCAGCCTTGTGGCATATTCCGCCACGGGGAGGCCAGCGCGCGCCGCACACAGCAGCACAACACCGCGCGCCTGCCCCAGTTTCAGTGTCGATTGCGGATTGGCGTTGACGAACACCTCCTCCACGCCGGCTTCGGTCACACCGTACTGGGCGATCACCGCCATCAGCCCATCGTGCAGCGTCACCAGCCGCTCCGCCAAGGGAGCGGTGGCCAGCGTTTTCACCGTGCCGTGGGCGATGTGCTTCAGGCGATTGCCGTCGGCCACGATCACGCCCCACCCCGTTGCAGCCAGTCCAGGGTCAAGGCCGAGGATCGCGCGCACAGTCAACTCCCCTCCCGTTGAGCTACGCTCGCCTGCGGCTCAGGGGAGGGGTTGGGGGTGGGGAAGTCAAACCGCTGATTACGTGGTCCATTTTCCCAACGCAGCTTCAACTCAGCCGCAGCTGTCAAGATCGCTCGCCCCACCATGTCGGCCTGTTCCATCACCTGCCAGTTGGCAAAGTGCAACACGGTGTAGCCCATGGATTGCAGCCGTCTATCCCGCTGCGCGTCTCGATCAGTTTGGTCGTGGCTGTCGCCATCCACCTCAACCACCAGCGCTAACGCCGGGCAAAGAAAATCCACGATAAAATTGCCGATCACGGCTTGTCGGCGAAACTTCATCCCACCCAAACGGCTGCCGCCGAGCATGGTCCACAAGCTGCGCTCGGACGGCGTTGTATTGCTGCGCATGGTGCGGGCGCGGTCTAGCAGCAACCGGCTGTGATTGTCCGTCACTTCCCCACCCCCAACCCCTCCCCTGAAGGGGAGGGGAGTTTAGTTCGCCAGCGTCACAAATGTTTCGCTACGCAGCTTCCAGCCCGTCGGCGTTGGCACCCACACCGCCAGATATTCGCCGCTGACCCGGCCCGAAACGCTGCCGCCCGACCAGTGGCCGCGTTCCATGGCGCGCTGCGGTGGGTTGGCGACGGTCACCACGTCGGGCGTGCGCGCAAAGCCCAGGAATCCCGGCGACTTGAAGGCGCGGGCGAAATAATCGGCCATGGCATCGGCGCCGATGATGGCTTCGCCGCCGCTGCCAGCAATGCCGACATACCCCTCACCCAGGGCCGCGCGCACGCCGGCCACATCACGGGCGGCGATGGCGGCGTTATAAGACGCGCGGGCGGCCTTGATGTCGGCAGCGGGATCGGCAGCGGCGGGAGTGGCCAGAACCATCAGCAGCGCCGCCAGCTTCACAACGCGGCCATCACGTCGTCGGGCACATCAAAATTGCCCCATACGGTCTGGATGTCATCATCCTCTTCCAACGAGTCGATCAGCTTGAGCAGTTGCACGGCATCATCGACACCCACGGTCACCATCGTGCCCGGCTTCCAGCCCAGCTTGGCCTGGCCGCTGTCGCCCAGCACGGGTTCCAGCGCGCGGGCAACTTCGTGCAGGCTCTCGATGCCGACCCAGATTTCGTGACCGTCTTCGCTGGATTGCACATCGTCGGCACCGGCTTCCAGCGCGGCTTCGAACACGGCATCGGCGCTGCCGGCGCTGGCGGGATAGGCAATCAGGCCCAGCCGTTCAAAGCCGTGCGAAACACTGCCCGAAGCGCCAAGGTTGCCGCCGTTCCGGGACACGATGGTGCGCACGTTGGTGGCCGTGCGGTTACGATTGTCGGTGAGCGATTCGATGATCAGGCTCACGCCGCCCGGGCCAAAGCCTTCGTAGCGCACTTCTTCATAAGTCGCCGTGTCGCCGCCCTGCGATTTGTCGATGGCGCGCTGGATATTGTCCTTGGGCATGCCTTCGACTCGCGCGGCGAGCACGGCGGCGCGCAGGCGCGGGTTGTTGGCCGGATCGGGCATGCCCATCTTGGCCGCCACGGTGATTTCGCGGGAAAGCTTGGAAAACAGGGCGCTGCGCTTTTTGTCCTGCGCGCCCTTCCTATGCATGATGTTCTTGAATTTGCTGTGGCCGGCCATGATCGTTGGTCTTTGCGATTGGGTGTGGCCGCGGACTTAGCAACCGCGCTGCGAAACGGCAATCAACTCAGCTTCACCGCCGTGCCGCTGGCGGTGACCATCAGCATCGAATCCGACGCACCGAGCGCGTTGAAAGTGAGTTGCACGCCAATCACCGCGTCAGCGTCCAGTCGGGCCGCATATTCCTGCATTTCCAGCAGCGCTTCCTTGCGGGCCTGCTGCATCACCTCTTCCCACGCACCGGAGCGGCCACCGACAATGTCGCGGATGCCCGCCAGGAAATCGCGGAAGATGTTGGCGCCCATGATGGTCTCGCCCGAAACAATGCCCAGATAGTGGGTGGCGGGGCGGCCTTCTACCGTGGGGGTCGTGGTGACAATCATCGGCGGTTCCCTTCAGATCAGGGTAGCCAGCGCCTGTTTCAGCATCACGCCGCACAGATGGGCGCGATAATCGGCACTGGCATGGATATCGCTGTTGAGATCGTCCGCTGCCAGCACCAGCCCGGCGGTATCCGTTCCAGCGTTCAACGCGGCTTCGGCATCCGTCCAGCGGAACACGCCGGGGCCGGCACCGGTCACCGCCGCGCGCCAGCCGGATGTGTGGCGGGCCACATAAACGCCGACCATCGCATAGCGCGACGCCGGATGGCGGAACTTGGCATAAGATGATTGCTGCGGCAGCGCGAAGCCGACGCGGGTGATGATTTCGCCATCGGCCAGCGTGGTGCTGAACATGCCTTGGAAGAAATCATCGGCCGCATGGCTGCCGCGATCGGTTTCAATCACTGCATCCAGCGCCAGTGCTGCTGCCGGATAATCGGCAGCCGGATCATTGTTGGCCAGGCTGCCACCGATGGTGCCACGGTTGCGCACCTGCGCGTCGCCGATGCCAGCGGCCAGAGCGGCAAGACCGGGAATGGCAGTGGCGTTGGCGGCGACGTCGGCGTGCGTGGTCATCGCACCGATCCACAAATGGCCGCCGTCCACGGACAGGCCGGACAGCCCCAAGCCTGAAAGATCTACCAGCGCATCGGGCATGCGCAGCCGGGATTTCATCGCCGGGATCAGCGTGTGCCCACCAGCGATGAACACGGCTTCGCCATCCGTGCCGGCAAAGGCGGCGGCAGCGGCCGCAACGCTGGCCGGGCGGTGCAGGGCAAAATCACGCATGTGAAGCCTCCATCCCAGCCGCGCCGGCAACAATTGCCTTCACGATATTGATGTAACCGGTGCAGCGGCACAGATTGCCTTCTAGTTCGTGGGTGACCAGTTCCGGCGTCAGCCTGGTGCCGTGTTTGCGCACCATTTCCATGCCCGCCATCACCATGCCCGGCGTGCAGAAGCCGCATTGCAGGCCGTGCGCCTCGCGGAAGGCCAGCTGCATCGGGTGCAGTGCTTCGAGTGTGCCCCCACTCTTGCCAATGCCTTCGATGGTGGTGATGCTGGCCCCTTGCGCCTGCGCGGCGAGCATGGTGCAGGCCTTCATGCCCACGCCATCCACCAGCACATTGCAGGCGCCGCACTGGCTGGTGTCGCAGCCGATATGCGTGCCGGTCAGGCCCAGATCGTCGCGCAGCACATCCACCAGCAGCGCGGCCGCCGGAGCGTCCACGCTGTGGCTTTGGCCATTGATGGTCAGCGTCATCTGCATCGGCGTTTCCCCTTTTGGGCCAATCTATCGCGCCAATCCGCGCCCGGCAATCAGCCGGCGCGGCTAGCCATCATCGCTTTCAATCCTTCGGCCTGTTCGGCGATGGCCTGCGCGCCCAGCGGGCTGGCCTTGGCGCGTTCCCACCAGGCGGCAAGGCCCGGCTGGGCGGCAACCAGCGCCTTGGTCGGCATCGGGCCGTCGAGCGCATCCAGGAAGAAAAACAGCGGGATCAGCGCCGCATCGGCCAGGCTGAAGCTGCTGCCATAGGCAAATTCATCGGCAGCGTTGCGATAATGCTCGATGTAAGACAGCGCTTCGCCCATGCCCTTTAATGCATCCGGCACACCGGCCGGATGTTCGCGGCCCCGGAACAGCCCGCCCAGCTGCGGCACGACATAGGTATCCGCCAGCCGCACCAGCAGCCGCACCTTGGCGGCGCCAACAGCATCGGCCGGCACCAGTTTTGGCCCCGGCAGCGCCAGATCGAGATAATCGGCGATCACCTGGCTTTCCGGCAGCGCCAGATCACCATCGACCAGCAACGGCATCTTGGCCGTCGGGCACAGCGCCAGATATTCGGGCGATTTGATGCCGCCTTCAAAGCTGGCCAGCGTGACTTCGGCACCCTTGGCCCGGCTGACCAACAACGGCCGCATCACGAAAGGAGAAAGCTTGCCGCCATAGAGGATCATCGTGGTTTCCTTGGATCAGATACCGAGTGCGGCGCGGTAGGTTTCCAGCAGCGCTTCGGCTTCCTGCCGTGCGGCCGTTTCCATCTTGCGCAGGCGCACCAGCGTCTTCATCGTCTTGATGTCGAACCCGGTGCCCTTGGCTTCGGCATAGACGTCCTTGATGTCGTCAGCCATGCCCTTCTTTTCTTCTTCCAGCGTTTCGATGCGTTCGATGAACAGGCGCAGCTGGGTGGCAGACACGTTTTCTTCGCTCATGGTGGTCCCTGCAGTAAATTGAGATGCAAGCCGGTTAGCGGACAGCCTCATTCCTCGCCAGCGATTCGGCCATGCGGTCCAGTTGTTCCTGGCTTGCCGGCTGCTGATGCTGTTGCTTCCACTCGGCTTGGCCCATGCCGTAAACATGGCTGCGGCCCTCATCCTTGCTCAACGCCAGGCCCAGCTTCTCGGCCTCTTCGTGCAGCCAGTCGCCCAGGCAGTTGCGGCAAAAGCCACTCCAGCCCATCAGGTCGATATTCTGCACGTCGGTGCGTTGGCGCAAATGCTGCACCAGCCGGCGGAAGGCTGCAGCTTCAAGTTGTTCCCGCACTGCGTCATCGCTCAGGATTGTCATTGACCTGTCTCTCTCCTGTGGCATTGCGCCACATCAGTCGCTAGGGATGCGGCTCCGTAACAACAAGGCGCCTGCATGAGCCGACATCTTCAACCCGGTCATCTTCAACCACGTGGCCGCCGGGTCAAGGTGCTTGCCACGTTGGGGCCCGCTTCCAGCACCGAAGAAATGATCAGCAAGCTGCACGCCGCCGGTGCCGACGCCTTCCGCGTGAACATGAGCCACGGCAGCCACGAAAGCCAGGGCAAGCTGATCCAGGCCGTGCGAGCAGTGGAAAAAGCCAATGGCCGCCCGATTGCCATCCTGGCCGATCTGCAGGGGCCAAAATTGCGTGTGGGCAAGATGGCCGGCAACGGCGCCGAACTGGTGAAAGGCCAGGCTTTTCGGTTCGATCGCAGCACGGCGCCGGGCGATGCCGCCCGCGTGTGCCTGCCGCACAAGGAAATTTTCGCCGCGCTCACCCCCGGTGCCCGGCTGCTGGTGGACGATGGCAAGGTCGTGCTGCGCGCCACGGCGGTTTCCGCTGATGCCATTGATTGCATCGTCGAAGTGCCCGGCACCATCAAGGACAACAAGGGCGTGAATGTGCCCGACGTGGTGGTGCCGCTG
>NZ_JANPML010000364.1:0-23204 GCF_031422795.1 Sandarakinorhabdus sp. | reverse complement strand
GACACGACCTCCCGCTCGGTGCCCGCAAACCCGGCGCTGTGTAAGAACGCCGCAACCAAACATTACAGTATTGCAATGTTACGCCGACGAGCGGATAGAGGTTTTGTCGGGCTCGAAGGCCACTGTTTCGATTGGCCCGCTTTCTGGCAGCCCTGCCAGATACCGCATTTTTGATGGTCGTTCCCCCCTGGCCATCAGCGGAACTTTCTTGGCCGGCACCTTCACAGGTGCCGGCCATTTTTTTGGGCCTCGCCCATGAATATCACCATTGTATGGATGATATAATATAACTAACAATCTCTTGTTCGTCAGGAGATTGATCATGGTTCCGATTCGCGCCTTGCTATCCACAGTCGCCGTTTTGGCAACGCTTGCTCCGCCGGCAGCGGCCGCAAACTTCAATCTGGCTGATCGCAACAGTTCAGCCGTGATCAGCGACCGCAACGGTGCAACGGTGTGGCGGGTCGCGCCTTCAGGCCAAAACCCGGCTGCGTTTGCTGACAACATCTTCTTGTCAAACTACTATTATCGCATCGGAAGCACCGGCAATGAGGCGCCGCTTCTGGTCGCGCTTGGTGCGCCTGAAACACGGTCCACGGCCAACAGCGTGCAGTTCAGCTTCAGGAGCGCCGATCTGGCAGCGACCATTGATTGGCAGTTGAAGGGTGATGCCGGCGGCGTGCTGGCAACGCTGTCAAAAACCGTCAGCTTCACTAATCTTTCGGCCGCCGCCATCGATTTTCATTTGTTTGATTACACGGATTTCGACATTCGCTTCAACGCCCTGACGCAGTTGGATACTGCGCGACTCGTGTCCCCGGGGCGCATCATCACCAGCAGTTCCTCTATCCCGTTCTCGATCGATGCCAGCGCGCAGGTCGCCGCTGATCGCTATCAGATCAGCAACTTCATTACCCCGTATTTTCAGTTTTTCATCGATCAGGATGGCCCGACCACTTTGCCGAACACGCCGGCGCTTGGGGCGGAGTTTCCGGCCACGCCGGGCGATACGGCATTTGCCTTTCAATGGAGCCGGATGATTGCGCCTGGAGACAGTTTCACGGTCGGCCAGGTTGCTCGCTACCTGCCAACCAGTTCCGTGCCGGAACCGGCGAACTGGGCTTATTTCATTGCGGGCTTCGGATTGATTGGCATTGCTGCGCGCCGACGGACCGCCAAGGCCGCCTAGAGCCCTTCCGCCAACAGCAGGCCGCGTAGGATGGTGCGGCTTTCGGCATCGATCACGCCGTCGAAGCGGGCGGGGCGGTGGTGGCGCTGGAAGGCGATGACGGCTTCAAGCGGCGCAAACACGTCATAGCCATAGCGGCCGAGTGCGGCCATGAAGCCCATGTCCTGCCAGTTCGGGTCCATGCACGGGCGCGGGCTGGCAGCCAGGCCGGCGCGGGCGAAGCGGGGCCAATCGAACAGCTCGCCGGGGTCTTCCTTGCGGGCCGGCGCGATGTCGCTGTGGCCCACGACATTGGCGGGCAAGATTGCGTGGCGGGCGGTGATGTCCGCCACCAGCGCATGCACGGCATCCATCTGCGGAGCGGGGAAGGGCACATAGCCATATTCGTGGCCGGGGTTGACGATCTCGATCCCGATGCTGGCGCTGTTCACATCGGTCACGCCGCGCCACCAGCTGCGGCCGGCGTGCCAGGCGCGCTTGGCCTCGTCCACCATTTGCAGCACCTGGCCGTCTTCGGCGACGACATAGTGCGCGGAAACGCCGGATTCCGGATTGGCCAGCCAGTCGATGGCTTCGGCACCGCTGGTCATGCCGGTGTAATGCAGCACAAGGATACCGATCGGCAGCTGCCGGTCGTTGAAATTGGGGCTGGCGCGCTGAATCATGTTGGGGATCATGTCGGCTCCACCGGCATGTCGCTGTCCCTGCGCTGCGCCGTGCGGATGGTGATGATGGTTACGCCGATCAGCGTCAACAGCCCGCCAACCAGCATCTGCCCGGTGATCGGCGTGCCGTACACCGCTACCGCGACCACCACCGAAATCAGCGGCGTGGGCAAGGTAAGCGGCGAGACCACCGCCACGGGGTAACGCTGAAACAGCCAGGTCATGCCGCCGTGGCCGATGATCGACGACATGATGCCGGAATAGGCGATCCAGCCCCAGGTGCTGAGCGGCAGTTCAGGGATGGCGGCGAGTTTTTGCGGTTCGAAGGATTGCGCCAGCACCAGCATGATCGGGATGGACACCAGCCCCAGCCAGCCGTGGATGACCAGCACCGGCACGCCGGCCAAACGCCGGAAAAGCAGATTGCCGATGGCCCAGCACAGCGAGGCCCCGATGGTGAGCACCAGACCGATGCGTTCATTGGCGATGGCCGGATCAAAGCCCATCACCACCACACCCACGAAACAGATGGCGATGGCGGTGATGCGCGGCCAGCGGATCTGTTCCTTCATGAAGATGACGGCGAGGATCAAGCTGAACGGCACGCCCAGTTGCCCGGCGATTGACAGGGCCGGCAAATTGTCGGCCAAAGCGAAACTGAGCGCGATCAGCGACATGGCCAGCGCACCGGCGACGAAGCCGGTGACAAAGATCAGCCGCATGCGCCCCGGCAGCCAGCGGATGAACGGCAGGCAGACGAGCGTGGCGACGACATAGCGCAGCAATACCGCGGTCATCGGCCCGGCGCTCATCACGCCTTCCTTCACGGCCACCACATTGAAACCCCACACCACGTCGATGGCAAGGATGGCGGCCAGATGCAGGGGCTTCATCGCCGTCTCCCGGTCAGCCGGTCGTAGGCGGCGTTGATATTGGCCATGCGCAGTTCCGAGACGCGGATGAATTCCGATGGCACGCCTTCGGCCAAAGCGCGATCGGGGTGATAGCGTTTCACCAGCGCATGATAGGCGGCACGCAACGCGCTGGCATCGGCGCCCGGTTCCACACCCAGCACCGCCCACGGATCATCGGCGGCCGGTGCGGTGTGGCGGCGGCGGATGCGGGCCTGTTCAGCATCGTTGAAACCCAGGATGGTGGCGACCTCGCCCAGAAAGGCCAGTTCGGCTTCGTGGAAGCCATCAACCGCCGCGATCATCCACAGCGCATCGAGCAGATCTTCCAGCGTCGCCGAACCCTGCCCAAGCAGATCGGCGGCCTGGATGGCATAGGCCTGAAAGCCGGCCATCGAGCTTTTGGCCAGATCATAAAAGCGCCGGGCATTGCTGGCCTCGGATGGATCGACATGGAACAGGCGCTGGAAGGTGGCAAATTCGGCGGCGCTGGCATTGCCGTCGGCGCTGGCCATCTTTGCCGCCAGCGCAATGGCGGCGATGGAGAAAGCCACGCGGCGGCGTTCGGGGCGAGTGGCGCGGGCGCGGGCTGCATCGACAGCGCCGCCGGCCGCGGCGCCTGCCAGCGCCCCCAATGGCCCGCCGATCACCAGGCCCAGTGCCGTGCCGGCCAAAGTCGCCCAGATGCTCATTTCAGCGGCTTAGGCAATAAGCGGCAGCGGGGGAAGGGGTGTGTTGTTCCGCTGTGGCAGTGGTGCGGCCGGATTCAGTGGCCAACCTCGACGGCGTCCACATCCGACAGGGCCAATTGCGTGTTCAATTCGGCCAGCAGCCGCGCAAGTGCGGCCTGATCCTGGGCTTCGACACGCGCCGTTAGCGCTGCCTGGGTGTTTGACGCGCGCAGCAGCCACCAGCCATCGCCATGCGTTACCCGGGCGCCGTCGATTTCGTTGACCCGCGCGCCGGCCGCCTTCAGCCGGGTCACGACTTCGGCCACCACGGCGAATTTGCGCGCTTCGGCGCAGTCAAAGCGCAGTTCGGGCGTGTTGAGCATGGCGGGCATGGCGTCTTTCAGCTTCGTCAGCGATCCGCCCTGCGCCGCCACCGCTTCGATCAGGCGCACGGCGGCCAATATGCCATCGTCCACGCCGTGCCAGCGGTGGGCAAAGAAGATATGGCCGCTCAATTCGCCGGCCAGCGGCGCGTTCAATTGTTGCAGCCGCTCCTTCATCAGGCTGTGGCCGCTTTTCCACATGTCGGGCACGCCGCCCAGCGCGGCGATGCGGTCGAACAGCGACTGGCTGGCCTTGATGTCGCCGATGATCGGGCTGCCGGGCAATTCCCGCAGCACCGGTTCGGCCAGGATGGAGAGCAGTTCATCGCCCCACACCATGCGGCCCTGCGCATCAACAGCACCGATCCGATCGGCGTCGCCATCAAAGGCCACGCCGAAATCACAGCCCTGTTCGCGCACCACGCGTTTCAGATCGACCAGATTGGCTTCCACGGTGGGATCGGGGTGGTGATTCGGGAAGCGGCCATCGACCTCGGCAAACAGCAGATGGTGGGTGCCGGGCAGCAGGCGGATCAGGCGTTCGACCACCGGGCCGGCGGCGCCGTTGCCGCAGTCCCAGGCGATGGTGAAATTGCCGCCACGGAAATCGGCCAGCATCGCTTCGACATAGCGATCCATGATGGCGACATGGCGGGTCGTGCCGCTGCCGGTCTCCCAATCGCCAGCGGCCGCCATGGTGCCGAGCTTCTGAATGTCGGCCCCATGAAAAGGCCCGCTGTGCCGCATCAGCTTGATGCCGTTCCAATCGGCCGGGTTGTGGCTGCCGGTGACCATCAGGCCAGCATCGGCGCCCAATTCGAACACGCTGAAATACAGCATGGGTGAAGGCCCCATGCCAATATCGATGACATCGCAGCCCGTGCTGAGCAGGCCTTGCGCCACCGCTGCGGCAAGGGCGGGGCTGCTCAACCGGCCATCGCGGCCCAGGCTTACGATGGGCGTTGCAGAGCGGCTTTCACGGCGCAGCTGGCTGCCGAAACTGCGGCCAACGGCGAGGGCGTCAGCCTCGGTCAGGGTTTCGCCGACGATGCCACGAATGTCATAGGCGCGCAGGGCGCTGGGATCGATCGTGTGGCGCTGGCTGTTGGTGGCACTCACTTGTCACTCTCCCGGTGTTTTTCGCCGGTGCTTTTCAGCGGCCATGATCAACAGGTCGCGCGCGGCAGTGAGGGCCTGCGCGGCTTCGGCAGAGCCGCCGGCATCGGGATGGGCGCTGGTCATCGCCTGGCGCCAGGCCTGCCAGATGGTTTCCGACGGGGCATTGGCGGCAACACCTAGCAATTGCGCCGCCTGTGCCAGTTCGCTGGTTGCCGTTCCGTCGCGCTCGTTCCACAGCCACCACGCCCAGCCGCCCGCTGCCACCAGCGCGGCCGGCACGATGCGGCCAGTGGAAAGGAAACGCAGCGCCAGCAGGCCCGCTGCAGCCAGCCCGCCATAGCGCAGCAGATTGGGCAGCAGCTGGCCTTTCTGGTGCAGCCACCAGGCGATGGCCACAACGGCGATCAGGGCCAGCCCCATCAGGCGGCCATTTCGATTCCGCCCGGCAGGTTCAGCCCGGCGATAAGGGCGCGCAGTTCGTTGCGGGCCGCGACATGAGACAGCGAGAAATCGGTGAGCGCGGCACGATCCAGCAGGGTGAGCCCGCGTGGGAAGAACTCACGGAAGATGACGCGTTCCGAAAGCCCGGGCAGCACACGGAAACCGATACGTTTCGACAGGGAATCCAGCGCTGCACCCACCCGTTGCTTGTTGCGGGCGTCGAGCGTGGAGAGACGGTTGCGCAGCACCACCCAGTCCATCTGTCGGCCTTCTTCGCGGGCGCGGCGGGTGCGCGCTTCCCACACCAGTTCGGCATAAAAGCTGGGCTTTTTTACCTCGAAATTTTCGCCGTCCACTTCGCCGATCAGATCGAAATCGACGAAACTATCGTTGATCGGCGTTACCAGCGTATCGGCGTGGGCCATGGCAGCGCGGGCCAGCGCCGAATCGCGGCCGGGCGAATCGACCACGATGAAATCCTGGCCGCGCGCCTGTTGGAACCGCATCTCCAGTTCGGCTTCGGCGCCGTCGCCATCGGCCACCACCACTGCGGCCGGGCCGGGCAGGGTGATGCCGTGGCGCTGGGCATGGTTCCAGCGATTTTCCAGATAGCGGGTGGAGGTGCGCTGGCGGCTGTCGAGATCGATCAGCGCCGTCTGCTTGCCGGCAAGCGCGAGGGCGACCCCGATATGCACGGCGGTTGTCGATTTGCCGGTGCCACCCTTTTCATTGGCGAGCACGATCACATGAGCAGTCACGTTGGTCCCCGAAAAATAGTTGTCGTCGCTTGCAACTCGTGCCCGTATCGCCCACAGCCCCGCCGCCGAGTCAACGTGGAACCCGCGTGAAATTGATATGACAAGCCTGCTTCCGATTGTGCGCACCCCCCATCAACTGCGTGTCGCCGTGAGCGACTGGCAGGCGAAGGGCAAACGCGTGGCCTTTGTGCCGACCATGGGCGCGCTTCATGCGGGCCATCTGGCGCTGGTCACGCTGGGCCTTGCCCATGCCGATGTCGCGGTCGCCTCGATCTTTGTGAATCCCAAACAGTTCGGCCTGGGCGAGGATCTGGATCGCTATCCGCGGGATGAGGCCGGCGATGCGCTCAAGCTGGCCAGTGTCGGCTGCAGCCTGATTTACGCGCCTGATGTCGCCACCATGTATCCGCCGGGCTTTGCCAGTTTCGTGCGGGTGGCGGGCTTGCCCGATCTGTTGTGTGGCCGGGTGCGGCCGGGCCATTTCGATGGCGTGGCCACCGTGGTGGCGAAACTGTTGAGCGCCGCCCGCGCCGATGTCGCGGTGTTTGGCGAAAAGGACTGGCAGCAATTGGCCATCATCCGGCGCATGGCGATGGATCTGGATATCGGCACGCAAATCCACGGCTGCGCCATCGTGCGCGATGCTGATGGGTTGGCGCTGTCCAGCCGCAACGCCTATCTTTCAGCCGACGAACGCGCCCGGGCACTGGCCCTGCCGCAGGCACTGCAAGCCACCCGCGCCGCCATACTGGGCGGCATGCCGGTGGCCGCCGCGCTGGCAGCGGGCGAACGCACCATCAAGGCCGCCGGCTTTGTGCGGCTGGATTATCTTGATCTGGTTGATGGCGAAACGCTGCAAAGTCTGGGCCGCCCGGCACCGGCTGCGCGGCTGATGGGGGCGGGCGTGATCGGCACGACGCGCCTGATCGACAATATCGCCCTGTAGGGGTGATTCAGCGCCGCTGCATCTGGCGCACGGGTTGCCAGGTGCGGCCGTAGGGCGTGGTCCACGGATTCCCGAACGGACCACCAAAGCCGCCGAAACTGTTGCCGATGAGCAGATTGTTCTGCGCGTCGCCACTGCTGTAGCCAAATCCGAAGCCGGAAATGCCGCCCCAGCGGCTGGTGCCCTTGGTGACCGACAGCGCGGCGGTGCCGGTCTGCCCCACCGGCATCACGGCAGTGCCGCTGAAGCCATAGGTGCCGCCGCTGCCGGCAAACAGATTGAGCTCGCCATGCACCTTGCGATCACGCACCGCGCCGCTGCCATCGGCATAAAATTCCGGATAGAGCGAGCGTTCGAGCACGGATTGGCGCTTTTCCTGCTCAGGCGTGAGCACCGGCGTTCGTTCAGGGCCATTGGCGGCCGCGGCAATCACCGCTTCACGCTGGCTGTCGGAAAGCCGGATCACCTCGGTCGCGGTGGCAGGAGTGGCCAGCACGGCCAGCAGGATCGCGATTCGCATTTGGTACCCTAGCACGGTTCAGCCTTGCGGATCCCTGAACGGGCCTTGTTGTTCAAGATACTCGATTTCCTCGATCACGGCGCGGGTTTCGTGGGCAAGATAATCGGCCACGGCGCCCCGGAAACCAGGGTTGGGGATGTAATGGGCCGAAATCACCGGGGTGGGGCGATAGCCGCGTGCCAGCTTGTGGGCTCCCTGCGCGCCCGCTTCGACCCGCGCCCGGCCATTGGCGATGGCCCATTCGATGGCCTGATAATAGCAAAGCTCGAAATGCAGGAACGGCACATCTTCGGTGCAGCCCCAGTAGCGCCCGTAAAGACACTCATCACCAATGAAATTCAGCGCGCCCGCGATCGGCTGGCCATTACGCAGGGCAAGCATCAGCAGCACACGGCTGCCCATCGCTTCGCCGATCAACGAGAAGAAGCTGCGTTTCAGATAAGGCTGGCCCCATTTGCGGGCGCCGGTGTCCTGATAGAAGGTCCAGAACGCATCCCAGTGGTGTTCGGTGATGGCGCTGCCGGTGAGGTGGATGATCTCCAGCCCCATGGTGGCGCGCTCGCGTTCCTTGCGGATCATCTTGCGACGCGAGGAGGAGAGCGCGCCGAGAAAATCCTGAAAGTCGCGATAGCCGTCGTTCTGCCAATGGAATTGTTCGCCGGTGCGGATCAGCCAACCGGCATCGCGAAACAGTGTCTGCTGTTCGGGCGTTAGGAATGTGGCGTGGGCGCTGGAGAAATTGTTGCTCTCTGTCACCTGTTCAGCGGCGCGGATCAGGGCCAGGCCGGCGGCTTCGTCGCGCAGCAGCAGACGCGGGCCGGTGGCGGGCGTGAAAGGGAAGGCGGCCTGCAATTTGGGATAATAGTCCCCGCCGGCCCTTGCCCAGGCATCGGCCCAGGCGTGATCGAACACATATTCGCCCTGGCTGTGGGTTTTCAGATAGGCCGGCATGATGCCCGCCGGGCGCCCGTCCACGCCATCGGCGACCAGATGCACGGGCTGCCAGCCGGTGCGACTGCAGGCGCTGCCGGAATCTTCCAGCGCGCGGAAGAATTCCGCTTGGGCAAAGGGGTTTGCCGGGCCGGCGCAGGCGTTCCAGTCGGCCAGCGGAATCTCGCTGGCCTTTCCGACAACTCTGACATTCATGGGCGCACCGGCACCGTCACCATCAGGCGATCTCGACCCCAGTCACTTCCACGACCGCATCCACTTCAACGGCCACGCCGCGCGGCAGCACGGCGACGCCCACGGCGGCGCGGGCGTGGCGGCCAGCATCGCCGAACACTTCGACCATCAGATCGGATGCGCCATTGCCCACTTCCGGCTGGTAGGTGAAATCGGGGTGGCTGGCAACGAACACGCCCAGTTTCACCACGCGCTTGACCCGCGACAGATCACCCAGCGCCGTCTTCATCTGGGCGATCAGGCCCACGGCGCAGCGGCGGGCGGCGGCCTGGCCGTAGGCGACATCCACCGTGTCACCCAGACGGCCCTTCATCAGGCTGCCATCCTCGGCAAAGGGGATCTGGCCGGAAATGTGCATCAGATTGCCAGCCGTTACGGTCGGCACATAATTGGCGGCGGGGGCAGCAGCGCTGGGCAGGGTGATGCCCAGATCAGCGAGCTTTTGTTCCGGGGTCATGGGTCAGCCTTTCAGGATGGTTTCAATGTGAGACAACATCGCCGGCCACTCATCGTGGCGGGCGTGGGCATCGGGTGATTGCGGGATCAGGTGGCGCACTTCCAGTTCGGCGACCATGTGCAGGCGGTGCACATGCGGCACATGCGCCTTTACCGATGTGTGGTTGGGCGGCAGATCATCAATGAAAATGGCTTGGGTCGGTTGGAATTCGTCGAGCAGTTTCTGCATCGGCGCACCCTTGCCGCCCTGATTGCCGATGACGCGATAGGGCATGCCCAGCCGCGCCAGTTCCAGCGTGCGCCGTGTCGCATGATGATCAGCAATGTTGGTCAGCACCACCACGTCGCAATCCTTCGCGAGTTGCCCCAGCGAATCGGCGGCGCCAACAATCGGGTGCTGGTTGTGCATCCAATCGGCAAAGAAGCCATCGAGCAGCGGCGGAAAATCGCCGGCTGGCAAGGTGGAGCCATCCGCAAGCTTGATATTGCCGGTGAGCATCGGTGTGACGAGCGACAGCGTCAGGCCATGCACGGTTTGCAGATAATCGATGAACGGCGCGATGAAGTGCAGCAGCACGCCATCGCAATCGGAAACGATGAGTGGACGCGCCTTCACCAGTTACTCCCCAGCTTGCGGGCGGCTACGGCCAGCGTTTCCGGCGTGACGCCGATTGCCTCTGCGGTGGCCAACAGATCATGTTCGTTGGCCATCAGATAATCCAGCAAGGCGGTGAGCGTTTCCGGCCTGTCCGCCGTGGCCCGCAGCGCATCGGCGTCCATGCCGGTAAGGGCCAGAAACCGTGGGCCCATATCCTCGTCACCCGCCACATGGGCAAGCGCCTGCAGCGCCAGCACGGCCGGATCAGCGGAGGAGGAGCGGTCACGGAGCACGGCCAAAGCCCTAACCGCTGGCGGATGGACTGCCAAGCCGCCTTGCAGCCGCCCCGGTGTCGCGGGCTCGGCGTGCCAGCCATGGGCGGAAGCAGCATTGGACTTGCTGCGACAATGGTGAGAAGCAAATGGTCGTTGATCGGCTGGAGACTGTTTGTGCGCCCACATCTGATGGCCTTTGCACTGTTTGCAACGGCAGCAAATGCGGCCGAACCTGTGGCCACTGCGTTCCGCAGCAACGACCGCCCGGCCTATGATCGCTTCGTTTCACCAGCCCAGATGGAGACGCTGGCGGCCCAGGGCGCAATCATCATCGATGTGCGACTGGCAGAGGATTTCGCCAGCAACCCGCAGCTGATCCCGGGCGCAGAGCGCCGCGATCCCGAACAGATTTCGAGGTGGGCCGATGCCTTGCCCAAGAACCGGTCGATTGTGCTCTATTGCGTGAAGGGGGCCTGGGTCAGCCAGAAAGCCGCCAGCATCCTGCGCCGCCGCAATCTTGATGTTTACAGCCTGAGCGGCGGCCTCGTGGCTTGGACGGCGGCCAAACAATCCCCGATTCCGCCCGGCTGATATCGCCAGACGCAAAAAAGGCCGGCGTTACCGCCAGCCTTTTTCATGCCTCAAGGCAAGCGCCCCGCTTTTCAGCCGGCTCGCGCTTACTTGATCTTGGCTTCCTTGAACTCGACGTGCTTGCGGGCTACCGGGTCGTACTTGCGGAACAAGAGCTTTTCAGTCTTGGTGCGCGGGTTCTTCTTGGTGACGTAGTAATAGCCGGTGTCAGCGGTCGACACGAGCTTGATCTTGATGGTGGTCGGCTTGGCCATGGTTCCGGTTCCGCGTAAATCAGGTTGCGCGCGGGAGGCATGGCCACCGCGACGAAGGCGGCTCCAATGATGGAATTGACCGCCCGAGTCAAGCCGCGCGTCAAGCGTTGTGGCCCCGCGTTTGGCCAGCGGCATTGGCAGGACGGCGCGGATTGCCTATCTCCGTGGCCATGATCCCCATTTTCCTTGAAAATCGTGCCGTGCTGGCGGTGGATGGTCCCGATGCGGCCGGCTTTCTGCAGGGGTTGATCACCCATGATGTCGGCCTGGTCGCGCCCGGTCGTTCGGTGTTTTCGGGGCTGCTCAGCCCGCAGGGCAAGGCGCTGTTTGATTTCCATCTTCATGCCGGCGATGCGGGCGCCTTCTGGATCGACGTGGTGGCCAGCAAGGCCGATGCGCTGCTCAAGCGGCTGAGCATGTACAAGTTGCGCAAGGCGGTGACGCTGGCGCGCCGCGACGATCTGGCGGTGCTGGCCAATTGGCCCGCCAATGCACTGGCTGGTGAACCGGCCGATGCCCGCACACCTGCACTGGGCGCCCGCTGGATCGGGCCGGCAGGCAGCGCACCGGCCGGCGCAGAGGCCTATGACGCACGCCGGCTGGCCGTGGGCGTGCCCGACAGCGACGATATCGGCAGCGACGACCTGCTGTGGCTGGAAACCGGCGCCGATCTGCTTGACGGTGTGTCGTTCACCAAGGGCTGTTATGTCGGCCAGGAAAACACCGCGCGCATGCACCATCGTGACAAGGTGCGCCGCCGACTGGTGCCGGTCACGCTGGCAGGCGATCCCGGTGACGCGGTGGACGTGAAGGACGACGCTGGCCGCGTCTGCGGCAAGCTCCGCAGCCGGCGCGGCGATCGGGCCATTGTCCACCTGCGGATGGAGGAAGCGAGCAAGCCATTGTTCCTTGGCGAAGCCGCCCTGACAGCGCAGTGGCCGGAATGGCTGGCAGGAGAGCGCTGATGCTGCTCGATCCCATCGAACGCGCCAGCGCGCGGCTGGATGCGACACTGGGCGAAACCATGCGCTGGTTGACCCAGGAAAGCGGTGAGGCGCTGTTTGGCAGCCTTGTGGGGCTGGCCATTTATGTGGTGCTGTTGCTGGTGCTTTGGGGTGCGCGCCGGCTGCTGCCGCGTGCTGCCGAAAGCTGGCGCGGGTTGGCGCGGAGCGTGGTGGACCGCACGCTGCAGGTTTTCCTGATTGCCGTGGCGTTGGATGGCGCCACCCACGCTGTCGCCCCGCCGGGCGTGTTGATGCAGTTGGTAGACAAGTTGCTGGTCATCGCAGTGGCGGTACAGGCGGCCTTGTGGGTCCGCGAACTGGTGGTGGGTCTGGTGCGCCGCAAAGCTGATTCCAGCCCGGAAGATGCCATCGCCTTGGGCAGCGCCACCGGCGTCATCAATGTGCTCGTCAATGTCGTGGTCTGGCTGCTCGCCGCCATTTTGATCCTTGATAATCTGGGCGTGAACGTCACGGCGCTGGTGGCCGGCCTGGGTGTGGGCGGCATCGCCATTGGCCTTGCGGCACAGGGCATTTTTTCCGATCTGTTTGCCGCACTGGCAATCCTGTTCGATCGGCCGTTCCGGGTGGGTGACACGATCAGTTATGGCACCTCCACCGGTACGGTGGAGCATATCGGCCTGAAGACCACGCGTATCCGCGCGCTTTCGGGTGAGCAACTGGTGATGGCCAATACCAAGTTGCTGGAACAGCAGGTGGCCAATCTGCATCTTATCGAAGAGCGGCGCGTGGTGCTGACATTTGGTGTGGTGTATCAGACGTCGCCCGATCAACTGGAAGCGTTGCCGGGCGCATTGCAGGCGATTGTCGAGGCGCAGGCCGATTGTCGCTTTGATCGTGCCGTGTTCACCGGGTTCGGCCCGTCCAGCCTTGATTTCGAATTGGTGTTCTTCGTCACAGTGGCCGATCTGGCAGTGATGTTGAGCGCGCGCCAGGCCGTGGGCTTTGCCGTGGTGCGGCGGCTGGCTGAACTGGACCTGCATTTCGCCTATCCGACTCAGACGACCTTCACCGCCGCCCCCGATGGCCGGCTGATCGATCC
Source organism: Sandarakinorhabdus sp. (assembly GCF_031422795.1). Classification (GTDB taxonomy): domain Bacteria; phylum Pseudomonadota; class Alphaproteobacteria; order Sphingomonadales; family Sphingomonadaceae; genus Sandarakinorhabdus. Next base: position 10,178 of record NZ_JANPML010000364.1, on the reverse strand, counting down.
CACCCAGATCAGCGAAAAGTCAGCTAAGCACTAGAAATAACGATATACTTAAGAAACAGTAAATCTAACTTGTCATTCATCAATTCTTAAGGTATTTGAAATCTCAACTGCCCTTCGGGTGGGCGGCGCGCTTGGCGGCATGGTGTCGCCCGGCAAAAGCGAGGGGTAATTTTTATGCGTGGGATTCAACTGCTGGCAGCAGCTGCTGCGATGGCCTTTGCCATGCCGGCCTTGGCTGCGGTGACCTTCAATGTTGGCATCGGTTCGCCGGTGACCGGTATTCCGGGCAACAACAATTTTCAATCCAACCTCAACACCGCTGGCCTGTACAACTACACGGCCGGTGGCGCGACCATCACGCTGAGCGGCAAGGCCACGGTGACGTTTGAGTTCCTCGGCTCCGAAAGCGGCTTCAACGACAGCTTCTCGGCTGCAGGCGGTACCATTGTCGCATCGGAAAACAGCTCGTTCACGGCTTGGGGCCCGGTTGGGCTTGGCTCGGCAACCTACAATGCCGGCGCCATCACCGATTGGCTGTTCAGCTCGTCGGGCGGTGCCGTCAACAAGGGTGTCGGCTCGCTGGAATTCGGCATCTTCCTGCCGCGCGGCGCTGTGGCCAACGGCAGCTATTCGTCGAACATACTCTATCTCGGCTTTGACGATCAGATCAGAGGCGATGATGACAATCACGATGACATGATCATCCGCGTGACCGCCGAAGATTTCGGTGGCCAGGGCGGCGTGCCGGAACCGGCGAGCTGGGCGATGCTGATCGCTGGCTTTGGTCTGGTCGGTGCGGTCTCCCGTCGCCGCCGTGGTGCTGGCAGCGTCGCTGCCTGAACCATCTTCGGAGACATGACGGCGCGGCGGGACAACTCCCGCCGCGCCGTTTTGCTTTGCTGGCTGGTTTGACAGGCTGATGTGCGGATGGATCAGGTCTGTAACTGTCGACAAGGAAACGCCGGCCAGCAGAACCCTGCTGGCCGGCGATTTTTACCTATCGGATCGACCGCCGCGCTGGCGGTCGATGCAGATCAGGCCGCGAGCGTCACGCGCCGGCGACGGGCAGACACGCCAACCAGGCCAAAGCCGGCAATCAGCATGGCCCAGGCAGCCGGTTCCGGCACGCCGCCGCCGCCCGGATCGATCACTTCGGAAGCAGCAAAGCTGTCGAATTCAAAAGCGACGCCGGTCGAACGCAGACGCAGGCCGGTGATGACTTCGCCAGCGCCAGCGATGAAATTGACGCGGCGATTGGTGGCTGGCTGGCCCTGGTTGCCATTGGATGGCGGCAAGGCGCCACCGGCAATGCTGAAGATGGTAGAACCACCGGCACCCAGAACATCGACAAAATTATAGGTGTCGATTGAACCCCAGTAGAAGCTGATCGAACTCAGATCCGGGGTGGCCAAGGTGGCGATGTTGGGATTGAGCCGGCTCGACACATAGCCAAAGCAGCTGGCCGTGCCGCCGATGCCAACGGCCGGCATGGCGGCGCCGCTGATCGAACTGCAGCTGGTGGCCAGACCGCCAGACCAGCTATAGCCGGCTGCATTGGGCCCATCAAAGCTGACGACGATCGACTGGCCCAAAGCCGGGCCCGGATCCGGCGCGCCAAAAATGCCGGTGACGGTTACGGCCTGCGCCGCTGTTGCAACGGCGAAACTGGCCAAAAGGCCAAACAACTTACGCTTCATAACATACTCCACAGTTAACGAAATTTTCAGTTAGTCGAAAGAATTGACAGCCGCAAGCCAAAATTTAGGCTATTGGCAGCAATTCGTTCATCAAATGAATTCGGCGCAGATCAGGATGCGACCTGCACTTGGCGGTTGCGCCGGCGGGCCACGGCGCCAACCAGGCCCATGCCGGCGATCAGCATCGCCCAGCTCGCTGGTTCCGGAACGCCGCTTTCAGGCGAAATGCCGGGGGCCAGCGTGGCGGCGAAATCATCGAATTCAAAGCTGCGGCCGCGGCCCCAGAAGCGCAGGCCACCGATTGTTTCGCCAGCGTCGGCGGTGATCGCGAGGCGGCGGTTGCGGCCGCCGCTGCCAAGGGTGTAGGCGACTGTATCGAAGTTGATGGTCGTCAGATGCACGAAATGGATGGGCTGCAGATCAGCGCCCAGAACCCACAGCCAATTGTGGGAGTCCATCGAGCCCCAGTAGAAACTGATCGTGCGGAGCGCCGGCGTGATCAGCGTCGCCACCGGATCGGGGTTCGCGCTCGACACATAGCCAAAGCGGGAGCTGTTGAGGGCGGGCGTGGTGTGCACCCCGCGCACGGTGCCGGTGGCCGTGGCCAGCCCGCCGGTCCAGCTGAATCCGGCCGCGGCTGACGCGTCAAATGTTTCAACCATGATCTGGCCCGCCAGTGGGCCAGGATCGGGTGCGCCAGCGATGCTGGTCACCGTCACGGCGCCGGCATCGGCACTGGCGATCAGGGCAATTGCGGCAAGCGCAAAGGAGGTGAACGTGTCGGTCATCTGGGCGATCCTTTGTGATCTGCGTGCCGGGGGTGACACTGCGGATGCCCGTTTCCAGTAACGACTGATTATACTTAATGTATAGTAATCATAAAGTTAACGAACGTCTGGTAACCACGATTCTGCTGGGTTGACGCGCGCGTAAGCCACAGCCTAGGCTGGCCTTCGATTAAAACAGCGCAATCACGAATTGGGGAGACACCGGCATGGCGGGAAAATCACTGACGCTTGACGAATTCCGTGGCCTGGCTGGAACCGAAGTGGGTGTGTCGGACTGGATTGAAGTGCCGCAGGACAAGATCAACGCCTTTGCCGAAGTGACGGGCGATCATCAGTTCATCCACGTCAATCCCGAACTGGCAGCGCAAACGCCGTTCGGCACCACCATCGCTCACGGTTATCTCACGCTCAGCCTGCTTTCGGTCATGGCCTATCAGGCGATGCCGGGCATCAAGGGCACGCGCATGGGCGTCAACTATGGTCTCAACAAGGTGCGTTTCATGGCGCCGGTGAAATCCGGTCGCAAGATCCGTGGCCGCTTCACCATCGCCGATGTGACGCAGCGCCCGGATGGCGCCTGGCAGACCACCACCAATGTTTCCGTGGAGATCGAGGGTGAAACCAAGCCCGCGCTCGCCGCTGAATGGATCACTCTGCAATATGTCGGCTAAGCCGGCCTGAACGAAAAAAGGAATTTCTCATGCGTGAAGCCGTTATCGTTTCCACTGCCCGCACGCCGATTGGCCGGGCCTATCGCGGTGCTTTCAATGCCACCCCGTCGCCGACGCTCGCCGGCCATGCCATTGCCCACGCCGTCAAGCGCGCTGGCATCGACGGCGGTGAAGTTGATGACGTGGTGATGGGCTGCGCCCTGCAGCAGGGCGTGCAGGGTGGCAACATCGCCCGTACCGCGCTGCTGCGTGCTGGCCTGCCGGTCACCGTTTCGGGCCAGTCGATCGATCGCCAATGCTCGTCAGGCGTGATGTCGATCGCGACCGCTGCCAAACAGATCATCGTCGATGGCATGACCATCGCCATCGGTGCCGGCGTCGACAGCATATCGATGGTGCAGAACGACAAGATGCGCACTGGGGCCGATCCCAGCCTGGTTGCCATGCACCCGGCCGTCTACATGCCGATGCTGCAGACCGCCGAAATCGTCGCCAAGCGGTACAATGTCAGCCGCGATCGCCAGGATGAATATGGCTTCCAAAGCCAGATGCGTACCGCTGCTGCCCAGGCAGCCGGCAAGTTCAATGATGAAATCGTGCCGATGACCGCGACGATGGCGATGGTCAACAAGGAGACCAAGGAGGTCACCCACCACGAGATCACGCTGACCAAGGATGAAGGCAACCGCCCGGAAACCACGCTGGAAGGCCTGAAGGGGCTGAAGCCGGTGATCGAAGGCGGCGTGATCACGGCCGGCAACGCCAGCCAGCTTTCCGATGGTGCGTCGGCCAGCGTGCTGATGGAAGCCAAGGAAGCCGCCCGCCGCGGCCTGAGCCCGCTGGGCGCCTATCGCGGCATGGCCGTCGCCGGCCTGGAGCCGGACGAGATGGGCATTGGCCCGATCTATGCCATTCCCAAGCTGCTGAAGGCCAACGGCCTGACCATGAACGACATCGGCCTGTGGGAATTGAACGAAGCCTTTGCCGTGCAGGTGCTGCATTGCGCCGACGTGCTGGGCATCGATCCTGATCTGCTCAACGTCAACGGCGGCTCGATCTCCATCGGCCACCCCTATGGCATGACCGGCGCGCGCTGCACCGGCCACGCCCTGATCGAAGGCAAACGCCGCGGTGCCAAATATGTGGTCGTCACCATGTGCGTGGGCGGCGGCATGGGCGCCGCTGGCCTGTTCGAAGTTTACTGAGTTCAGACTGGAATTGCGGATGAGCAGCCGTGGGCCATGCCTGCGGCTGCTTTTTCTTGTGGCCGGCGATTCGCCTTTCCTCACCATTTGCGTCATAGGGCGCCGATGACAATTGAATCGCTCCCCGCGCCGCTGGCTCAAGCCATCGCGCAGCGCGGCTATGAAGAACTCACCCCCGTCCAGTCCGCCGTCCTCACCGACGAAGCGCGCGGGCGGGATTTGCTCGTTTCTGCCCAGACGGGCTCGGGCAAGACGGTGGCCTTTGGCCTCGCCATGGCCGAAAATCTGCTGGTAGGCGGCGAAAGCCTGCCCGTGCCGGCCCGCCCGCTGGCGCTGGTGATCGCGCCAACGCGCGAACTCGCGCTGCAGGTAGCCAAGGAACTGGCCTGGCTTTATGCTCCGGCGCGCGGCCGCATTGCCACCTGCGTGGGCGGCATGAATCAGCAGGTCGAACGGCGCTCGCTGTCGGCGGGCACGCACATCGTGGTTGGCACGCCGGGCCGCCTGCGCGATCACCTCGAACGCGGCGGGCTGATGCTCGATAACTGCAAGGTCGTCGTGCTCGATGAAGCCGATGAAATGCTCGACATGGGCTTCCGCGAGGATCTCGAAGAAATTCTGGATGCCGCCCCCCCGGAACGCCGCACCCTGATGTTTTCGGCGACCATGCCCAAGGGCATTGCCGAACTGGCCCGCGACTATCAGAGAGACGCCTTGCGCCTGGCCACGACCGGCCGCGCCAGCGCCCATACCGATATCGCCTATCAATGCGTTGCGACCGCGCCGGCCGACATCGAATCGGCCGTGGTCAACCTGCTGCGGTTCCACGAACCGCCGACGGCGCTGTTGTTTTGCGCCACGCGTGACAATGTTCGCCGCCTGCACGCCAGCCTGACCGAGCGGGGATTTGCCGCTGTCGCGTTGTCGGGTGAGCACAGCCAGTCCGAACGCAACCAGGCACTGCAGGCGCTGCGCGACCGCCGCGCCCGGCTGTGCGTGGCGACCGACGTGGCCGCGCGCGGCATCGATCTGCCCGGCCTGAGCCTGGTGATCCATGTCGAAGTGCCGCGTGACGCCGAAACCCTGCAGCACCGATCGGGCCGCACCGGCCGCGCTGGTGCCAAGGGCACGGCCGTGATCATTGTGCCCTATCCGGCCCGCCGCCGGGTGGAGCGCATGCTGCAAGGCGCAGGCGTGAAGGCCGAATGGACCGCCGTGCCGACCGCCCAGGCCATCGCCGCGCAAGACCATGACCGCCTGTTGGTGAGCATCGGTGAAGGAATTGGCGCTCTGGACGAGGACGACAAGCGCCTGGGCGAGGAACTGATGACCCGCCACGGCGTTGACGAGATCGCCGCTGCGCTGGTGCGCATGCACCGCGCCCGCCTGCCGCAAGCGGAAGAACTGGTGGATGCCGGCCCGGCCCCTCGTGCCGAACGCCGCGACACCCGCCAGAGCAACGACGCTGGCCGCAACAATGACGGGGATCGCGGCGGCGAAGGTGTGTGGTTCCGGCTCGACGTGGGCCGCCGTGACAATGCTGATCCGCGCTGGATCATCCCGCTGCTCTGCCGGCGTGGTGGCGTTACCAAACCTGATATTGGCGCCATCCGCATTTTCCCCGGCGAAACCATGGTCGAAATCGCGCCCGACATGGCCGAACGCTTTGTTATCGCCCTGAAGCGCCACGCCACCCGCAAGGGCAACAGCGCGGAAGATCAGATCGACATCAGCCCCGCCGGTGGCCCGCCCCAGGAACGCTCTGCTCAACGCCCGCCGCAGCAGCGCACGCTGTCACCGCGTCAGCCCGGCGATGGTCCGCGCCCGCCTGGTGGGCCACGTCCAGCCGGTGGCCGTCCGCCGAACAAGCCACCCTATCGCGGCCGACCCTGATCTGGCCCCAAAGCTGGCTCCCGAGTTGGCAAGTGCCGGAACGGTGAAGCCGGAATTCTACCGGCTGCCTGGCGCAGCGGGCTTCGCTGGCGGCTTCCGTAGCCGGGCGGGTTTGGGTGCATTCGGCCCCACATAAACGACCTTCGCCGTGCCTGCGGCCACAACCGGCATGTAAAGGCCCTGGCCCAACGCCATGATCTTGCCGTGCTCCACGCCATCCAGTTTGATGCGGGCACGGAAATCGCCGATCGGCACTTCATTCAGAACATCGTCGATCTTGGTCATCAGCTTGTCGTAGTCGCCGGTGAAATCCTGGCCGATGGCTGATTCCAGCGCCAGAGCAACGGCTTCGGTCGACATGATCGCGACCAGCAGAGCGAATTGCTGGTCGCCCGCCCTGCCGGCGTTGAACTTCAAATCGCGGATACGCACCTTTTCGCTACCCGGTTCGCTTTCAGGGCGTGCGGTCATCCACACATAGCCCTTGGTATCCAGCAACTGGCGCGGGCCACGCGCCGAAAGACCGATTCCAAGCACCAGCCGGCTGCCATCGGTGCCATACAGTGTCGGTTTGCCAAAACGCACCTTCACGCGGCCGTAATCCGGGACCTGGATGCCCTTGGCCGCGACCTTGGCCAGTGCCTTGCTGATCGGCGGGACCAGCGTGTCATAGTCAGCCAGCAGCTGGCCGTGGAAGTAGAGGGCTTCAGACGGCGGCGTGCGCCCAATCAGCGGCAAATTCGTTGGTAGTTCCGGCCTGGGTTCAATGCCCAACACCACCAGCGTCACCGCGGTCAGCGAGGCGTGCACCACAAGATCGGTGCTGGTGGCCTCAATCCTGCCCAGGCCAAGCGCGCGCGGCGTGATCTTCAACCATGCCGCCGGGTTCTTGCGATTGATCGATTGCACTGTGAACCCTTGTCGCCAAAGCCCTTGCAGGGCCTTGCGCAAGGCCACGGCCTGCAGCTGCTGCGGCAGGTCGCGTTCCAGTTTGGCGATCACCGGTGCCAGCTTCTGATCGGCCTGGCGGGTCAGGCGGATGCGCGTGCCCAGCAGCATCACGCCGGGTTCCTGCTGCCAGTCATAATTGAGCTTGATGCGGGCAGACAGATGGCCATCCGGCGTCACATCCGGCGTCACGTCGGCCGTCACCAATGCCTGGGCTGTGGCGGTTTCCGCGATCCCCAGCCCGCCAATGTCGCTGGCCGTCAGCATGCCCGAAACCGGCAGCAGTAGCCGCAATTTGCCGGCGCTGCCTACCAGCTGCAATCGACCGCGGGTGACAGTGCCGTTCACCTTGCACTTGAGATCGGGGGTGACCTTCAGGCGCTGGCCGAACAGCTTGACCCGGGCACCGGGGGCACACAGCTGCAGTTGTTCGTCTAGCATCCACAGCGTTGTCGGCACGGCCTTTTCGAGCGCTTTTTCAAGGTCGGGCAGTGGCAGGATAATCGGCAACGAAATTTCCGACGGCGGCGGAAGCAGCAGCTTTGTTTCGACCGCCCGGGGCGGACCCGGCGTCGGCCTCAGGTTGCTACGCGGCACCAGAAACCAGGCCGCCACACCCAGAGCGGCCAGCACGGCGATGCCAAAGGCGATCCACCGCTGCCAGCTCATGGATCATCCATCGCGAGCAGCGCAAAGCTGGCCAGCCAATGTTCACCGGCATAGTCGCCGGCAATGTGGGGCAGGGCGGTGGCGAGATGCGTATCGGCAGCCGCCCGCAGCACCGGTGCGGCCGGATCATCGGGGGCAAGGGCGGCAGCCAGTTTGCGGAAGGCCCAGGCCCGCGACAGGTTGAGGCCATCGAGATGCGCGATCTTGCCATCGCTGCGGTCGGTCACTGTGGCAGGAACAAACAGGCTGGCGGGACTTTCACTATGTGCCAAGGGCATGAAGTCACGGAACCAGGGGCGGAATTCAGCGGCAGGCAGCAGCGTTGCCATGGCCAGCGCCTCCATCAGCGTGGGTGACAGGAAGGCATCGCCATCGGGTTCCCAAGCTTGCGCATCGTGGTCTTCCCCATACCAGTTGCGCGCCGCCGCAGCCATCAGGCCGAACAGCGCACGATCATGCGCTGCCGCCCAACCGGCGGAGAGGACGAGAGCAAAGCCGGTGTTGCCGTGCGCGCCAGTGCGGATCGGATAGGTGAAGCTGCCCAGCAGCGTGCGCCAGTGCTGGGCAAAATCATGCGAGAAGGGTTGAAGTATTGGTGCCAAAACGCTGTTAGTGCTTACCATTTCACTGTGCAGCTTGAGCAGCCAGGCCCAGCCATAGGGCCGTTCAAAGCCGCGCGATTCCGGGCGGGCCAAATAGGCGCGTTCCACCGCGATCTTTTCCGGTGTGAAGGTTTCGGCGGCCAACGCCAGCGTTTCGGCGGCGCGGGCATGCTGCGGAAACCGATGCGCCAGCCGCAGCAGCAGCCACCAGCTGTGCACGCAGCTGTGCCAATCAAAGCTGCCAAAGAAGATCGGGTGCAGATCGCGGGGTGTGCGCGCGTCGGTATCGTCGGCCAGCACATGATCCAGCTTGTGCGGATATTCGCGGGCTACATGGCCCAGCGCGATGCCGGCCATGCGGGCAGCAAGGGCTTCATCCAGCATCATCGGAAGGCAAATCCCCAGATCATCGCGGTGTTGAACAGCCACAGTGGCAGCGCAGTCGCCACCTGGGCACGGATGACAGCATATCGGTCAGGCAGGTTCAACAGTGCCGCCGGCACGATATTGAAATTGGCCGCCATCGGCGACAGCAAGGTGCCGCAGAAGCCAGCCAGCATGCCGATCGCGCCCACCACCACCGGATTGCCGCCCATGCCCAGCACCAGCACCGGCAGCCCGATGCCGCCCATCATCACCGGGAATGCGGCAAAGGCGTTGCCCATCAGGATGGTGAAGATCGCCATGCCGCCAGTGAAGGCGACAACCGCGGCAAGGCGGCTGCCTTCCGGAATGGCCAGCGGCGCCAGTGCGCCGACGATTTCGCCGACGCCGGCCACCGTGAACAGCGCGCCGAGGCTGGCCAACATTTGCGGCAGGATCATCGCCCAGCCAACGCCTTCGGCCAGACGGCGGCCTTCCTGCACCGCAGCGGTAAGGGGCGGGCGCTGCCACAGCAGCAGGCAGCCGGTGGCCAGCACGACGCCCAGGCCCAGGCTGACCAGGGTGACCTGCTTGGGATCGACCAGACCGGGCAGCAGCGGGAACAGGAAAGTGCCGGCGAGCGCGACGCCAGGCATGATCAGCGCCGGCAGGAACAGGCGGTTGCCGTGGCGAGCGATGCTGGCAAGGCGCTCGGCAACACTGGTGGTGGGGGAATGCCCCTTGCCCGGCGCACCAAGCAGCGCCAGCGCCACCAGCGCCAGCAGCAGCACGCCGTTGCCCATATCGCCCAGCACATCGCCCGCCAGGAACTCGGCTGCAAGCAGGCCCCAGAATGCCGACCCGAGCAGGCGCTTTGGGTGCTGGCGATCAAGCAGTGTGGCCACAGCCCAGCTGCCGAACACAACGCCGGCCAGGGCATAAAGGGCGGCGAGGCCGATCACCGGCCCATTCTCCACAACCGGGTGCCGTGCACAGCAAAAGCCGCCAGGGCCGTGGGAATGGCCCACACCGAAAGCTGCAGCGGCTGCACGATGATGCCGGCGCTTTCGAGGAAACCCTTGATCAGCAGGATCGACGCGATGGCGAGGAAGATATCCTCACCAAAAAAGATGCCGACATTGTCGGTGGCTGCGGCCATCGCCTTGACCTGGTTGCGCTCGTCTTCGCTGATGTCCGGCTTGTCGCGCGTTGCGGCGGCCTCGACCATGGGGGCCAGCAAGGGCCGCACGGTCTGGGCGTGGCCGGCGATCTGGGTGAGGCCCAATGCTGCCGTGATCTGCCGGAAACCCAGATAGATCAGCAAGATGCGTGAGGTTGTTGC
>NZ_JANPML010000363.1:0-1677 GCF_031422795.1 Sandarakinorhabdus sp. | reverse complement strand
GTGCCGGCTCCGAGGCGGTGGCGGCGACGACGATCGAATATTCCATCGCGCCGTTTTCTTCAAGCGCGCGGACGATCTGCGCCACCGTGCTGCGCTTCTGGCCGACGGCGACATAGATGCAATACAGCTTCTTCGATTCGTCGGTGCCTTTGTTCGCTTCCTTCTGGTTGATGAAGGTATCGATGGCGACAGCGGTTTTGCCGGTCTGGCGATCACCGATGATCAGTTCGCGCTGGCCACGACCGACGGGCACCAGCGCGTCGAGCGCCTTCAGGCCGGTCTGCATCGGTTCGTGGACGGATTTGCGCGGGATGATGCCCGGCGCCTTCACTTCGACGCGCATACGGGTGACATCGACCAGCGGGCCCTTGCCGTCGATCGGGTTGCCCAGACCGTCAACAACGCGGCCCAGCAGGCCCTTGCCCACCGGCACGTCGACGATGGTGCCGGTGCGCTTGACGGTGTCGCCTTCCTTGATGGCGCTGTCGCTGCCGAAGATCACGATACCAACGTTATCGGTTTCCAGGTTCAGGGCCATGCCCTTGATGCCGCCCGGGAATTCGACCATTTCACCGGCCTGCACATTATCCAGACCGTGCACGCGGGCGATACCGTCGCCAACGCTCAGCACCTGGCCGACTTCGGACACCTGTGCTTCGGTGCCGAAATTGGCGATCTGATCCTTGATGATCCGCGAGATTTCAGCGGCATTGATGTCCATCTGGGTTGTCCTCTTTTAAGCTTTGAGTGCCTGGCCGAGCATGTCGAGCCGGGTCTTCAATGACGAATCAATCAGGCGGCTGCCGACGCGCACCATCAGGCCGCCCAGGATGGACGGATCGATGTTCACATCCAGTGCCACATCGCGGCCGATGCCGGCCTTCAGCTTGGCAGCCAGCGCCTTTTGCTGCGCCGCTGTCAGCTTGTGCGCGGCGGTGACGGTGGCGGTGACTTCACCCTTGCGGGCCGCGTTCAGCGCGGCAAAATCGCGGATCACCGCGGGCAGCAGGCGCAGCCGGCGATTGGCGGCAAGCACGCCGAGGAAATTCTGGGTCAGGCCATCGATGTTCAGCCCCTTGGCCACGCCGGCAATCGCCGCGCCCGCCGCACCCCGGCCCACCACCGCCGAGGAAATCAGGCCCTTCAGATCAGCCGATTCGGCCAAAGCCTCGGTCAGCGTCTTCAGGCTGGCTTCAACAGCGGCCAGTGATTTACCCTCGATCGCCAGCGCGAACAGGGCACGGGCATAGCGCCCGGAAAGGCCGGTGGCGCCAGAAAAACCTGGGCTGGAAGAAATTTGTGCGTCCAAGGCTTCAGCCCCGCTCTGGTTCGGATATGACAAAAGGCGCGGCGAACGATGTTCACCGTGTGCCCAAGGCTAATTTGAGGGCGCGGCTAGCATGGGGCTGCCGATGTTGCAAGGCAGCATTAGGCGCGGGCGGGCTTTATGAAGAGCGGCAGGGCCGCAAACCCCAGCTGCCCCGCCAGCCCGAGAAGACCATCAGCCGTAAAGAACGACGCCAGATACGCCCCCGGCGCCCGCCCGAATGCCAGCGCCAGCCCGAATTCCGCCAGCATCAGCCACACAAACGCCGTGCCCCCCATCACCGCCCGCCCCGCCAGGCCGAGCGGCTGCCGCGCAAGCAAGCGGCGGCCCCACCACCAGCTCACCGCCAG
>NZ_JANPML010000362.1:0-1800 GCF_031422795.1 Sandarakinorhabdus sp. | reverse complement strand
GATGATTTCGTTCAACAAATCGGCCAGTTCGGCCGCATCTTGCGCATGGACAGGGCGGATGGTGAGGGAAGTGGTCATCACCGGCCTTGTGCCCAGCCTTCTGCTTTGTGACAAGGCGCGCATGTTCATCATCGATTCTGGGCTGCCGCTCGTCACGTCTGCTGCCATGCGCAGTGCCGAAGCCGCAGCGATTGCCGCGGGCACCCCGGCGCTCACCCTGATGGAGCGCGCCGCGACAGGCGCTGCGCGGGCGATATTGGCCTTTGCGCCGGCCAGACGGGCGACCGTGCTGTGCGGGCCGGGCAACAATGGCGGCGATGGTTACGGTATCGCATTGGCGCTGGCGGAAGCCGGCGTCGCTGTGACCGTGGCCGCAGATGCGGCGCCGGTGGCCGAACCTGCGGCAACCATGGCCGGGCGCTGGACCGGCAAGACGGTCCCGCTGGTCGAAGCGCCGGCCGCGCCGCTGATTGTCGACGCCCTGTTTGGCGTTGGCCTCAGCCGCCCCTTGCCCGACAGCGCGCAGGCGGCGCTGGACCGGGTGCGGGGGCAGGGCCGGGTGGTCGCCATCGACATCGTCTCCGGGCTGGGGGCTGACAGTGGGCGCGCGCTGGGCCGGGTGCTGCCGGCGGAGTTGACCATCACCTTTGGCGCCGCCAAGCCGGGGCACATATTGGGCGAAGGCGCGTTCGTGTCTGGCCGGTTGGCGGTGGTGGATATCGGCATTGCCATCGATACGCCGCTGGCTTTCACGGCACGGCCGCGATTGCTTGGGCCAGTCCGCGATACGCACAAATATGGGCGCGGCTGGGTGATGGTGGTGGAAGGCACGCCGGGCCATGGCGGCGCGTCGGGCCTGGCCGGTCTGGCGGCGTTGCGCACCGGCGCCGGACTGGTCACCCTGGCCGGTGAAGGCGGCGTGATGCCCGCGCTCGCGCTGATGCGCCGCAATGATGAGGAAGCGGCGGCACTGCTCACCGATCAGCGGCTGGGCGCGGTGGTGATTGGCCCGGGGATGCAGGCCGATGTGCGGGCGCGAGGCTGGCTGAAGCGGTTGAGCTGGGCGGGTAAATCGCTGGTGATTGATGCCGGGGCGCTGCGCCTGCTGCCGCGCGGGCCAATTGGTGCGCCGGCGGTGCTCACGCCGCATGAAGGGGAGTTCGAGCAGCTGTTTGGCCCGGTTGGCGATGATCGGCTGGGCGCCGTGCTGGCGGCGGCGCGCATCAGTGATGCGGTGGTGGTGCTGAAGGGCGCGGCGACGATCATTGCAGCGCCCGATGGCCGCGCGGCGATCAATGCCCATGCCAGCCCCTATCTTGCCACCGCCGGTTCCGGCGACGTGCTGGCCGGCATGATCGCTGCGCTGATCGCGCAGGGCCTGCCTTTGTTCGAAGCGGCGCAAGCGGCGGCGTGGCTGCACGGGGAGGCCGGGCTGCGGCTTGGGCCGGGCGGCATCGCCGATGATCTCGTCGCCGGCCTGCCGGCCGTGCTGAAATCGCTGTGACCGATATCCACCCCATCGTGCGGCTGGCGGCGCGGGGAGATGGCGTCAGCGATGATGGCCGCTTCGTGCCGCTGGCGGCGGTGGGCGACACGGTGGATTTCAGCCACACGCCGCCGCTTATATTGCCCGGCCCGCATCATGCCGCGCCGGCCTGCGCCCATTATCCCGATTGCGGCGGCTGCCAGATGCAGCACATGGATGATGCGGCCTATGCCGATTTTGTCATCGACCGGCTGGGTCGTGTGGTGGCGTTGCCGTCTGATGTGCGCCCAATCGCCCTGTCACCGCCGCGCAGC
>NZ_JANPML010000361.1:0-6632 GCF_031422795.1 Sandarakinorhabdus sp. | reverse complement strand
GTCGAGTTGTTGAGATCGCGGGCGAATTGCTGGTTGGTGTCCGACACATAAGCCCATTGCTCGCGCGTCAGGCAGGTACGCTTGGCCTTGACCAGGCTGCCGGTTTCCTTTTCGCGCTTGCAGACGACTTCCTTGTTCTTGTCGATTGCAGCCGGGCTGGCCGCTGTGGTCGGCGCCTGAGCGGCCGCTGGCGCCAGGGCGGCGGCAGCGAGAAACACGGCGAAGGAAAGACGAACCATGACGAGAAGTCCTTTGAGTCGCAGTGCGACTGGTTGACGAGCCCCGGACAAGGGATTGCACTTTCTGAGGCGGCGCGTCAAATCGGTGTTGTGTCCACTATCGCTTCCGATCCCGTCTGGTTGCCGCATCGTTATGATCCGGAGCACGATGCCATCCATTTCCGGCGCACGCCGCGCAGCGCGCATGGGCAGGCAACGTTTCTGACCGACGAATATCTGGGGGAGGCCAAGCCCACCATTGTGAAACGGGCCGCAGCTCTGGCGCAGGCCGGCCCTCCGGCGCCGCTGCGGTTCATCCTGCACAGCGCCTTCTGCTGTTCCACGCTGCTGGCCCGGGCCTTTGATGCGCCGGGGCTGGCGATGGGCCTGAAGGAGCCGGTCATCCTCAATGATCTGATTGGCTGGCAGCTGCGCGGCGGCGACGGCCGCCAGATTGCCGCTGTGCTGGATGGCAGCCTCGATCTGCTGGCGCGACCATTCGGGCCCGGTGAAACGACCGTGATCAAACCCAGCAATGTCTGCAACGCCATGGCGCCGCTGATGCTGCAACTGCGGCCGCAGTCCCGAGCGCTGCTGCTGCATGCGCCGTTGCCGGTGTTTCTGGGATCGGTGGCCCGCAAGGGTATGGATGGCCGGATCTGGGTGCGGGAACTGCTGGTCAAACAGTTGAAACAGGGTCTGCATGTTTTCGGGTTCAGCGGTGAAGACTATCTGGGCCAGACCGATCTGCAGGTTGCCGCCATGGGATGGCTGGCCCAGCAAGCGTTGTTCACAAGGCTGACGGTGCAGTTCGGGGACCGGGTGCGTACGCTGGATTCAGAGCTGTTGCTGGCCCAGCCGGGGCCGGCGGTGGCGGCGTTGAGCCAGTTTTTCGGCGTGCCGCTGGATACGCCAGCCGTTGTTTCCGGACCGATCTTTACGCGCCACAGCAAATTCGGGCAGGCCTTCACCACCGATGATCGCGCCGCCGAGCGCGAGGCCGAAGCCGCACATGCCGATGAGATTGCCAAGGTTGCAATCTGGGCCGAAGCGGTCGCCACGTCGGCCGGCGTGTCGATGCATCTGCCGTTGCCGCTGCTGGGCTGATCCGTCCGCTTGGCCGGAACCGCCCTTCTGCGGCTTCTTCCACACCACACAGCAAAAAGGGCGGGTGTTGCCACCCGCCCTTTCGCATTTTCAGCCCTTGCGGGCCGCTTCATCAGAAGCGGACGTTGAGCTGCACAGTGTAACGACGACCCAGCGTGTCGTAGGTCGACGGGAAGGTGTTTCCGCTGTTGAAGGCGGTCGCACCAGCCTCGGACCCGATCAGCGGTGGCTTGGTATCGAACAGGTTGCTCACCGTCGTGATCAGGGTCAGCTTGTCGCCGATTTTGAAGCGACCGGTCAGGTCGAAGTAGTCATAGGCCCGGATCTGCTGGAAAGCCGGGAAGAACGGGCTGTCGTCGCCGAAGAAGCCGTTGGCAGCAGTTGGTGCAGCAGCGTTCAGCGGCTCCTGGATCACGTTATCGATATGGCGCCACAGCATCGACACGTCGAAGCTGTCGAAGCCCAGTGTGGTGCGCAGCGTGGTCTGCCACTTCGGCTGGATCGAGCCGGTGAACGAGCAGTTCGGGCTGTAGAAGCCGACGCATTCACGGTTGACCGAGGTCGGCGTCGCCTGGAACTGTGCACGGAAGGTGTAGTTGAAGTTGCCGCTCACACCCAGCTTGGCGAAGCCAAGATCGGTCGAGTAGGTGACATTCACATCCAGACCGTCGGTCTTCAGGCGACCCAGGTTCGACAGCGGACGCGGCAGACCCAGCGATTCACCATCGAACGAGCCGGAGAGCGGATCACGGCGGATGGACGTGCACGCTGCGCTGGCGGCGCTGGCGGCGGTGATGGTGCCGAAGCAGGCACCGATGGCGTCACCCGGCAGTGGGCTGGTGATCGCGTCCGTCACGCTGATGTTGTAGTAATCAGCCGTGATGGCAAGGCCGGGAGCGAAGGTCGGCTGGAAAACCGCACCGAGCGTCCAAGTGCTGGCCTTTTCCGGACGGGCGTTCGGGTTGCCGCCGCCATAAGCGTTGGCCTGGCCGGCAGCCGGCTGATCGATCTGGCCGATGACGGACGCGGAAGCGCCCTGCGCGATGCAGATTGCGGTCAGGTTGGCATTGCCCACCGGAGCGGCGCCGGCGCACGGATCGGTGCCCAGATTGGTCAGGCCGCGCGAAACGGGCGAGAAGAGCTCGCCAATGTTCGGAGCGCGGACGGCGCGGCTGTAATTACCACGAACCTTGAAGCCCGGGGTGAATTCCCAGGTGCCGCCGGCCTTCCAGGTGAAGGCGTCGAACGACGGATTGCCCGGCGCAGCGACTTCGTAGGCCGAATAACGCGCACCGGCTTCGAAGGTCAGGTTTTCGAAGAAAGGCTTGCCTTCAAGGATCGGGGCGATGATTTCGCCATAGATTTCCTTGACGTTGTAGCCGCCTTCGACGCGCGGGGTCGGGCCGCCGCCGCCGCCCAGAGCGCCACGCTCCGTGAAGTCATCCGGCAACACAGCAGCGCCGTAGTCGCGATATTCGGCACCGACAGCGAACGCCACCGGTTCGGCATCGCCGAAGCCGAAGCCGAAGTCACCCGACAGCAAGGCGCGAACCTGAGTCAGGCTGGTGGTGCGACGCGTGCTGGCATCGGCCGAGATGAAGCGCGCCATTGCCGGCGTAATCGAGCCAGCCGGGCCGTAGAGGTTCAACGGCACGCAGGCCGCGTTGCCGCTGAGGCAGGTGGTGGTGTTGGTGGCCAAGATAGCCTCCAGCACACGATCGTTGATCAGATAACCCGTGGTGCGCTCGAGGTTTTCGCTCTCGCCGTAGCTGGCCGACACATCCCAATCGATAGTGTTGGTCAGCTTGCCGCGCAGACCGGCGGTGTAATCGAAGACGGTCGTGGTATATTCGCTGTCACGGGTGCCGGCTTCAACCGTACGGCGGCTGAGCAGCGTGGTGACGCTGCGATAGTTCGGATCGGTCGGGCTGAGCGCGGTCGCAGCAGCGTTGCACTCACCCGGCGTGAAGCGCGGCGTATAGAGGCCCGAAGCCACCGAGCTGGTGTTGAAGGCGCAATACTGATTGCGAATCGCGGCCGGCAGGAAGGGGTTCGACAGCGGCAAGTCCACCGTCTGCGAGAACAGGCCCGACGGCGCGATTATGGTGCGGACAGTGTTCTTGGAGAACATGCCGCGGCCATAGACTTCGATATTGTCGGTGATCTGATAGTTCGCCTTGGCGAAGATGTTGAAGCGCTGGAACGGGCCCTGGAAGACGTTGAACGGGTTGAAGTTGAAAGGCTGATAGAACGGAATTGCCGTGCGGCCATCAGGCGACAGCTGGCCATTGCCAAGGTTGGCCACGGCCGGATTGGTGCTGGGCTGGCCGGTCAGCGGATCGATCGGGCGGACGTTGCGGATTCGCGACGGAACGCCGGTCGGGGAACCGCCAGGGGCACCATTTGCGGTGGTGATGCCAGTGATCGAAATGTCGCGATCACCCTGGAATACCGGATCGGCCTTCTGGTAACCGAGGCTGATCACGGCGTTGCCCTTGCCGTCGGCGAAATCGCCGCCGATGGTCAGATCGGCGCGCAGGCGGTGGCCATCGCCACGCTCGGTCAGCGAGTTGGAGACCTGCAGGTCCATGCCGGTGAAGTTCTTCTTGGTGACGAAGTTCACAACGCCGGTGATGGCGTCGGCACCGTAGGTGGTCACGGCAGCGCCGGTCAGCGCGTCAACGCGCTCAACGAGGGCCAGCGGGATGTTGTTGAGATCGACGGTGCCGGCGAGGCCGGCCGGCGCAATGCGCTGACCGTCGAGCAGGACGAGGTTCCGGTTGGCACCCAGGCCGCGAAGATCGACGAAGCTGGCGCCGCCGTTGCCGTTGTTCACGGCCGAGCCGATGTTCGGCACGATGCCGGGGATTTCACGCAGCACTTCTTCGGCCACGTTGCTGCCGCGCAGCGCGATGGTATCCGCCGTGGTGGTGACGATCGGCACGGCCGACACCAGGTTCGGGTTGCGGATCAGGGTACCGGTGACGACGATCGTGCTTTCGTCGGCTGCTTCGGTTTCAGCAGCGGCGGTGGCCGTCTGCGCCAGAGCGGGGCCGGCCAGAAGCGCGAATGCCAGCGTGGCGACGCTGGACGTCAGCGCCAGGCGCCGATGCGAATTGTTGGAATGCGTCACGGTGACTTCCTTTTCGTTGACCAAATTTCCAGGGAATCATGCTGCGCCAGCAGGACTGCCTTAGGCCTTGCGACCTCGACTTTCCCTCTGACGGCACCGCTATCGGCACGACAGCACAACGCCCAGCCCCTCACAGGCCTGTGTCCGTTTTGTGAAAACCAAGCCGCCGTGTAAAGCCGGCAAACGCTGAGCGGGTCGTTTCCGCCTCTCTGTGTGGCCAATTCGCCACAACAGGAAAGATGAATTTTGCTTTACAGCCGGGGCATTTCGGGCGTTTCGGCTTTTGCTTCTGCCATGTTGGCTTTAAGGCGAGCGCATGGAAAGCAAAGCCGCCATCGACGCCTATGCCGGGCGGTTTACCAGCAGCGATAGCCGCGCCATGCGTGGCGGATTGCCGGACTTGCCGCCCGATCTGGCGCGGCTGGAGGCTGAATCCATCCACATCCTGCGCGAAGTGGCGGCGTCGTTCCGCAAGCCGGTGATGCTCTATTCCATCGGCAAGGATTCAACGGTGATGCTGCACCTGGCGCTGAAGGCGTTCTGGCCGTCGCTGCCACCGTTTCCGCTGCTGCATGTCGACAGCCTGTGGGAATTTGCCGCCATGGGCGCGTTTCGCGACACGCTGATGCCGGCGCTGGGCATCGATATGCGCGTGCACGTGAACGAGGAAGGCGCGGCGCGCGGCATCAACCCCTTCATTCACGGTTCGGCGCTGCACACCGACGTGATGCGCACGACTGGCCTGCTGCAGGCATTGACCGGCGGCGGCTTTGACGCGGCCATTGGCGGCGGCCGGCGCGACGAGGAAAAATCCCGCGCCAAGGAACGCATCTTCTCGTTCCGCGACGCCCACCAGGGCTGGGACCCGCGCCGGCAGCGGCCGGAATTCTGGCGCACCTACAACACGCGGGTGGGGCCGGCGGAATCGATGCGGGTCTTCCCGATCTCCAACTGGACCGAGCTGGACGTGTGGCGTTACATCACCGCCGAGGCGATCCCGGTGGTGCCGCTGTACTTTGCCGCCGAACGCCCCACCGTTGTGCGTGACGATGTGTTGCTGATGGTGGATGATGATCGCCTGCCGCTTGAAGCTGGCGAGATACCCGTGACGCGCCGCATCAGATTCCGCACGCTGGGCTGCTATCCGCTCACCGGCGCAGTCGAATCCGCGGCGGAAACGCTGGACGACATCGTTGCCGAGATGGCCGATACCCGCACATCGGAACGGCAGGGCCGGGTGATCGATCGCGACGGCGATGGTTCGATGGAACAGAAAAAGCGGCTGGGGTATTTCTGATGGCCAGCACCCTCACCCGCGCCCCTCTCTCCCGTGATGGCGTTCTGCGCCTGATCACCTGTGGATCGGTGGACGACGGCAAATCCACGCTGATCGGCCGGCTGCTGCACGACAGCCAGGCCATCATGGACGACACGCTGACCACGTTGGCGGTCGACAGCCGCAAGCACGGCACCGCCGGCGCAGAGGTGGATTACGCCCTGCTGCTCGACGGGCTGGAGGCCGAGCGTGAGCAGGGCATCACCATCGATGTGGCCTGGCGCTTCTTTGCCACGCCGCGCCGCCGCTTCATCATCGCCGATACGCCCGGCCACGAACAATATACCCGCAACATGGCCACCGGCGCCTCCACCGCCGATCTGGCCATCATCCTGGTCGATGCGTCGAAGGGACTGTTGCCACAAACGCGCCGCCACAGCTTCATCGCGTCGCTGATGGGCATTGCCCACATCGTGCTGGCGGTGAACAAGATGGACCTGGTGGATTTCGACGAAGCCCGCTTCCGCGCCATCGTCGACGATTATACCGCCATCGCCGCCAAGCTGGGCTTTGCTGGCTTCACCGCCATTCCGATGGCGGCGCGGCGCGGCCTGAACCTCGCCAGCCCGGCCGCCGAAATGCCCTGGTATGATGGCCCAACGCTGATCGCCCATCTGGAAAGCATCGAACTGGCCGCCGCCGATGATAGCGGCCCGCTGCGTTTTCCGGTGCAATGGGTGAACCGGCCCGATGCGCACTTCCGCGGTTATGCCGGCACCATCGTCGCCGGCCAGGTAAAGCCGGGCGATCCGGTGATCACGGCGCGATCCGGCAAGGCCACCAAGGTCGCCCGCATCGTCACCGTGGACGGCGATCTGGCCCACGCCGGCCCCGAAGC
>NZ_JANPML010000360.1:0-2291 GCF_031422795.1 Sandarakinorhabdus sp. | reverse complement strand
GATATCGACGTGCCCAAAGGCGGCGTGGAGCCGGGCATCCCGGTCACCTATGTGCCGGCGCGCAACACCATCTTCCTGTCGGTCGCGCTGGGTTGGGCCGAAGCCGCCGGCGCACGCGACCTGTTCATCGGCGTCAACGCGCTGGATTTCAGCGGTTATCCCGATTGCCGGCCAGAGTTCATTGCCGCGTTCGAAGCCATGGCCAACACCGCCACCAAGGCCGGTGTGGAGGGCGGGTCGTTCAAGATCCACACGCCGCTGATGCAGCTCGACAAGGCCGGCATCATCGCGGCTGCACAGGCCGTGAAAGCGCCGCTGCACCTGACCTGGTCCTGCTATGACCCAACGCCGGAAGGCCGGCCCTGCGGCCTGTGCGACAGCTGCCGCCTGCGGGCCAAGGGCTTTGCTGAAGCCGGCATCGCCGATCCTGCCCTATGAGCTACGCCGTCAAGGAACTCTTCCTCACCCTGCAAGGTGAAGGCGCCCAGACCGGCCGACGGGCCGTGTTCCTGCGCTTTGCCGGCTGCAATTTGTGGACCGGCCGCAAGCAAGACCGCGCCGCCGCCGTCTGCAGCTTCTGCGACACGGACTTCGTTGGCACCGATGGGCCGGGCGGCGGCAAATTCGCCGATGCCGAAGCGGTGGCCCATGCCGTTTCCACTTGCTGGGGCGAAACCGCCGCGCACCGGCTCGTCGTCTGCACCGGCGGCGAACCGTTATTGCAGTTGGATGCGCCGCTGGTCGAAGCGCTGCACGCCCGCGGTTTTGAAATCGCCATCGAAACCAACGGTACCCAAGTGCCGCCACCGGGCATCGACTGGATCTGCGTGTCGCCCAAGGCCGATGCGCCGCTGCTCCTCACCGCCGGCAACGAGCTGAAACTGGTTTATCCGCAGCCCAAGGCCATGCCGGAACGGTTCGAAGCGCTGCCGTTCCAGCATTTCTTTCTGCAGCCCATGGACGGCCCGGCCCAGGCCGAAAATATCCAGGCCGCCATCGCCTACTGCCTCGCCCACCCGCAATGGCGGCTGAGCCTGCAGACTCACAAGCTGACCGGGATTCCTTGAGCCTCAGCGCTTGGCGGCAAGTCGCACCCGCTCACTGCTCACCCACACGCGCATTTCGGCTTCCATCACCGCCAGCGGCACCGAGCCGAGGCCCAAGAGCGTGTCGTGGAAGCGGCGAATATCAAATCCGGCACCCAGCGTCGTCTCGGCTTCGGCGCGCAGCTTGCGGATGCTCATCTCACCCAATTTGTACGCCAGCGCCTGGCCGGGCCAGCTGATGTAACGATCGACCTCGATCTCGATGTCGTGACGGGCGAGCGCTGTATGCTCTTCCAGATAGGCGATGGCCTGATCACGGCTCCAGCCCATCAAATGCAGCCCGGTATCGACCACCAACCGGCTGGCGCGCCAGTTTTCAAAGCTGGCGCGGCCGAATTCCTCGTAAGGCGTGCGATACATGCCCAGTTCGCGGCCGAGATATTCGGTATAAAGCCCCCAGCCCTCGCCATAGCCGGAGAAATAGGTCTGGCGGCGGAACGGCGGTGCCGCTGGTGCTTCCAGCGCCATGGCGCCCTGATGGCTGTGGCCGGGCACACATTCGTGCAGGGTGAGCGCGGTGAGCATGAACAACGGCCGCGATTTCAGATCATAGGTGTTCATGTAACAGGCATCGAGCCCGCCGCGCCCAGAGGTGTAGGTGGGCGCAATCGCGTCCGGAACCGGCCGCAAGGTGAAGCGGAAGCGCGGCAGCGTGGTGAAAATGTCCTTCAGCTTCCCATCCATGCGCTTGATCACATAGGAGGAGAAGCCGAGAAGTTCGTCTGGCGTGCGCGCATAGAATTGCGGATCAGTGCGAAGAAAGACCAGAAACTCCTTGTATTCGCCTTTAAATCCCGATTGCACCATGGCGCTGCGCATATCGGCATCGATGCGCGCCACTTCTTGTCTGCCAATCTGGTGGATGGCTTCCGGCGTCAGATCAGTGGTGGTGAACTCCTTCACCTGATCGCGGTACCAAGCCACGCCGTCGGGCAAATCGCGCGCACCCGTGCTGGCGCGCAGGCCCGGCAGATATTCGGCGCGCAGGAAACCCAGCATCTTGGTCTGCGCCGGGTTGACGATGGTGTCGATCGCCTCGACTGCCTCAGCCCGCAACTGGTCCTGTTCGAATGCGGGTATCGATCCCGGCATCGCCGTGAACGGCGCGTAGAACGGGCTGTCCTTCCCCGTCTTGATCTGATTGGCCAGGGTCGCATCGCGGCCCTTCATGGTGATGGCCGGCGG
>NZ_JANPML010000359.1:0-11486 GCF_031422795.1 Sandarakinorhabdus sp. | reverse complement strand
GTGCCGGCGGTGCCGCGGATGGCCAGCATGTCGGCCACTTCCCAACGGAAGTTGGCTTTGGCGACAAAGGCGCTGCCGAACGTGTTGTAGCGTTCGAAACGGCCCATGGCGCCCAGGCTGAACGTGTCGGTCACGTCGGTTTCAGCGCCGGCGTAGATGGCATAGCTCTGCTGGCTGCGCGAACCGGCAAAGGTCGGGCTGGTGCCGCCATAGCCCGATGCGCCAACCGGCTTGGTGACCTGACCATCGGCCAGATACGTGCCATTGCCCTGCAGCGTGAACAGATTCTGCACGGCAAACGGCCCGGCAGCATAGGATTGCACGTCACCGGCGGTCTGCGTGTAGGTCTCGCGGCGGAATTCACCGCCAAACGACAGGGTGATCGGGCTGGCGAGCCCGGCTTCAACCGGCAGTGTGAAATCGGCGTTGAGGTTCTGTTCTTCCTGGATCAGCTTGCCGAACTGGAACTCGGTCTGCGAAGCACGGCCAAACGACGGGCTGATCGACGAATACATCGACAGGTTCAGCGAGTTGCGCGCGATCGTGCCCGACAGATCATAGGTGAAGCCGTTGTCGGTCTTGCCCTTGATTCCCAACACACCGAAATATTGCTCGGTCACGCCCACAAAGCGCGGCGTGAAGCCGGCCGGATAAACGCTGGTGAAGTTGAAGGTGTTGGCATTCTTCACAAAGCCGCCGGTGGGGCAGCCCAGTGCGCCAGCCGTTGCCGGGCAGGGCGTGAGATAGATCGGCGTCGCAAAGGCCGAGTTGGCGTTGATGTTGGTGGTGCCGCCCACGATCGGCACGTTGGTGGCACCAATGGGGGAGCGGTAGTTGAAGCTCTGATCGGCCTTCAGCCGCGAATAGTTGGCGATGAAATACAGCTTGGCTTCCGGCGTCAGTTCATAGGCGCTGTTGAGCAGGAAGCGCGTGGCATAGCCCGGCGATATGCCGTAGATCTGCGCCGGCCCGGGGAAGTTGGGCAACTGGGTGGCCAGGCCCGGGTTCTGCTGGGCAAAGATCAGCGCGATCGGCCTTGTGGCGTTGCGCACCGTGCCGCCATCGTCGGTATATTCGCCCGTGACATTGATGAAGCCACGATCGCCCAGCTTGACGCCGGCATTGGCCGCGATCTGATAGCTTTCGCCGTCGCCGCGATAGAATTGGCCGTAACGGGCAACCACTTCCAGCCCGGCGTCTTCGCGCAGGCCATAGTTCATCACCCCGGCGATGGCATCGGAACCATATTGTGCCGTGGCGCCGTCCCGCAGGATCTGCAAGCTGCCAATGGCAAGCCCCGGAATGGTGGAGATGTCAGCACCTTGGCTACCGAACGACAGCGCCGTGTCACCACCGGTAAACACCTGCACCAGGGCCGATCGGTTGAGGCGCTTGCCATTCAGCTGCACCAGAATTTCATCGGCCGACAGGCCGCGCAGCGACGGCGCGCGCACAAAGGTGGAGGCATCGGAAATGGCGTTCTGGCCAACATACAGCGACGGCACCAGCGCCTTGATGATATCCAGCACGTTCGAAGCCGGCTGGGTGGCAAGTTCGGCCGCGCCGATAACGTCAACCGGCGATGCTGCATCGAGGATGGAGCGATCGGTGCGGCGGGTGCCGACAACGACGATGACCTTTTCGTCGCCAGTCTTTTCCTCTGCGGCGGCTTGGGCTGTCTGGGCGGCGGCAGGCATGGCCAGCGCCAGCATCGGCAGTGCCGATCCGGCCAGCAGCAGGCGCGTCATGCGCGAGATTGTCGGGCTTTGCATTCTTAAATTCCCCTGATTGTGGGTCGCTCCCCTGCGACCGCTACGGGCAATGCTAGACCGAAATGAAACCGTCACAATACGCGAAGCCGCCACCTCGACGCGCCGAGCCCATTATTCCGCCGCGCTGTTGCAACGGCGCATCAGTGTGTGACTATTCCGTAATCTTACGGCGCAATTTGGCCGGAAAGCCAGCGGTTCAGCCGGCTGGCGGGATCGGCCAGCACCGCTCCCGCTGGGCCCTGTTCGACAATGCGGCCCTGATTGATGAAGGCGCAGCTATCGGCGATGCCGGCGGCTTCGGCGAGATCGTGGGTGACGATGATCATCGGCGCCGCGCTCTGCCGGCGGACGTTGGCCACAGCTGCAATCAAAGCACGACGAACCGGCGGATCGACGGCCGCGAACGGTTCATCAAGCAGCAGCACATCCGGCGCGCGGGCCAGCGCCCGCGCCAGCGCCACGCGCATCTGTTCGCCGCCTGACAGGCCAGCGGGGTGGCGGCCAAGCACCGGCCCGTCCATCTGCATGGCCACCAGCAGGGCCAGCGCGGCGTCGCGATCGGGCGACCCCTGCGCGATCATAACATTGCCCAGCGCATCAAGGTGGGGGAACAGGGCACCGCCCTGCAACACCAGGCCAACGCGGCGTTGCCAGGCCGGCATGCCGTGGGTGCCGCCGTGCCAGCGCTGCCCATCCACAGCCACGTCACCTGTGGCCGGCACCAGCCCCGCGATGGCTTTCAGGATGCTGGATTTGCCGGCCCCCGATGGCCCGACCAGCGCCAGTGTCTGCCCCGGCGGCACGCTGAACGCGGCTTCCACCGCCAGCGGTCCGGCGCGGGTGAGTGAAACGGTCAGCCCGTCAGCCCTGATCATGACGATCCTTGCGGCCCAGCAGGAACAACAACGTGATGGCAAACAGGCTGATGCCGAGCAACAGCAGCGCCAGCCGGCTGGCACCCGCCATATCGAACGCCTGCACCCGATCATAGATGGCCAGGCTCAGCGTCGCGGTTTCGCCCGGAATGGCGCCGCCCACCATCAGCACCACGCCAAATTCGCCCAGCGTGTGCGCAAAGGCCAACACCGCGCCCGTCGCCAGCCCCGGCCAGGCCAGCGGCAATTCCACACGGGTGAAGGCCTTCAGTGGCGACAGGCCGCAACTTGCCGCGGCGTCGCGCAGATCATCGCCCACCGCCTCGAACGCGCGCTGCGCTGGCTGCACCATCAGCGGCAGGTTGACCAGCACAGACGCGACAAGGATGCCGGCGAAACTGAACACCAATTGCCCTCCGGTCAGCGCCGCCCAGCCGCGCCCGATGGCGCTGGCCGGCCCCAGGCCGACCAGCAGCGCCAGGCCCACCACGGTCGGCGGCAGCAGCAGCGGCAACAGCAGCAGCGCCTCCGCCAGCGGACGGCCGCGCCAGCGCGTGGTCGCCAGCCAATGGCCGAGCACAAGCGCCAGCGGCAGCAACAGCGCGACCGTTGCCGCTGCCAGTGCCAGCGACAGATTCAGCGCCGTGATGTCGGCTGCGGTCACGGCAGGCCAAATCCGGCAGCGCGCAGGGCGGCGCGGCCTTGCGGCCCGGTCAGCTGCGCCGCAAGGCCGCGTGCGCCGGGCGATGCCCCCGGCATCAGCACCAGGGTTTGCACCAGCGGTGGATGCAACGCTGGCGGCACCGGCACCACCAGCAGGCCGCCCCCGGCAGCCCGCGCCAAAGGCGCTGTGGATTGGCCGCTGGCGGCAAGCGCCAGCGGCAAGGCAACCAGCCCCGCCTCTGCCGCGCCACTGGCAACGAAACTCAGCGCCTGCGCCACATTTTCACCCAGCACCAGCGGCGCCCGGTCGGCCACACCCAGCCCGGTGAGCACCGCTCGCGCCGCCACGCCGTAGGGCGCGTGTGCCGGATTGGCGATGGCGAGATGGCGGATGCGGCCGGCGCGGATGGCGGCCTTAAGGCTGGCAAGATCGGTGATGCCGCTGGCGCGCGTCGCCACCAGCGCCAGCCGGCCCAGCGCATAGGGCCGGCGTTCAGTGCCGGGCACGCCCGCGGCCAACCGGTCAGCATGGGACGCATCGGCCAGCAGCAGCAGCTGGAACGGCGCGCCGTTCAATGCCTGCTGCACCATCTGCCCCGACGAGCCAAAACTGAGCTGGAACACCGCGCCGCTGGCCCGTTGATGCGCGCGCACCAACGGCGGTAGGGCCAGGCGCAGATCGGCCGCTGCGGCGACTGGCACCGGCGCCGGTGCGGCGCGCACGGCCATTGGCAGCGCCAACAGCAGCAACAAAAGGAGACGGATCATCGCTGCGCCTTGTGCCAGCCGGAACCGCCACGTGCAACGCACGTCAACCGCCACGTGCAACGCACGTCAAAAGCCGCTAACGCCCCACCATGTTCCGTCCTGATCCTGTCGAACCCTTCCACGCCATCCGCTTGTCGCGCCTTGCCCGCCAGCTGGAGGCGGAGGGGCGCAGCATTATCCACATGGAGTTCGGCCAGCCTTCCACTGGCGCCCCTGCTGCGGCCATCGCGCGGGCGCACGAGGTGCTGGCCACCGATCCCGGCAGTTATTGGGAATCCGAACCGCTGAAAGCCCGCATCGCCCAGCTTTATGCCGATCGGCACGGCGTGACGGTTGCGCCGGAACGGATCGTGCTGATGTGCGGCGCGTCGCCGGCGCTGGTGCTGGCGCTCACTTCGGCGTTCCGTCCGGGTGACGTGATCGCGTGTGCGCGCCCAGGCTATGTCGCCTATCGCAACAATGTGCGGGCGCTGGGCATGCAAATCCAGGAAATCGCCTGTGGCCCCGAAAGCCGCTACCAGATCACGGCCGCGCATCTGGCGGCGCTCGATCCCGCGCCAGCAGGTGTCATCATCGCCAGCCCCGCAAATCCCACCGGCACCATCATCCCGGCCGATGAGATGGCCGCCATCGCCCGCGTTTGCCGGGAACGCAGCATCCGCATCGTGTCAGACGAAATTTACCACGGGCTGTCGTTCGTTGGCCCGGTGGCGAGCGCGCTGGAATATGCGCCAGATGCCCTGGTGGTGAACAGTTTCTCCAAATATTTCTCGATGGTCGGCTGGCGGCTTGGCTGGCTGGTTGCGCCCGACGATCTGGTGGAGGCGGCGCGGGCGCGGATGGGCAATCTGTTCCTCACCGCCCCCACCTTGTCCCAGCACGCCGGGCTGGTTGCGATGGACTGCACGGACGAACTCGAAGCGCACGTGGCCCGCTATGCTGCCAATCGTCAGCTGATGCTCGATGCGATGCCGGCCATGGGGCTGACCAGGATCGCCCCGCCTGATGGCGCGTTTTATATCTGGGCCGATGTGGGCCATCTCACCAACGATGCCATGCAACTGGCCGAACAGTTGTTGCGGGATACCGGGGTTGTCGCCGCGCCGGGGTTTGATTTCGACCCGGTTGAAGGCCATCACTTCATGCGCTTCAGCTTTGCGGCGGACACGCCCCACGTGCGCGAAGCCATTGCGCGGATGACGCCGTGGTTTCAGGCACGCGGCTGATTACTCGGCTGCCACCACCCGCCGGCTGGCGTGGGCACGGGCGAAAATCAGCGCCGTAAGGCCGACAAAAACCAGCGACACGACAAACGGCGCCCCCGGCGCATAGACCGGCGCATCCGCCACGGAAAAACGCGCGAAAACCGTCGTCATCAGCGGCGGGCCAACAATGGCGGAAAGGCTCTGGATCGAGGCCACCGCGCCTTGCAGTTCGCCCTGCTCGTTTGGCGCAACCTCTGCCGACATCAGCCCCTGCAAGCAGGGGAACACCAGCCCCTGGCAGGCTGAAACGGCAATGCCGACATAAACAATCCAGCCGGCATCGGCGAGCGCATAGGTGGAATAGCCCGCCACAGCCGACACGATGCCCGCGATGATGATGCGGCGCTGGCCAAAGCGCGGGATCAGCTTGCGGCCCAGCCAGCCCTGGACGATGGCACCGGTGACGCCGACCGCCGCGAGGCTCCAGCCCACTTGTTCGGGGCTCCAGCCATAACGCAACTGGCCGTGATAGCTCCAGATCGAATAAAGCGACTGGTACGACAGGGTCCACACGAACACCGTCGCGCCCAGCATCAACACCACCGGATGCGCCGATTTCAGCCGCAGCAGCGCCCCCACCGGATTGGCTCGCCGCCATTCAAAACTGCGGCGTTTTTCCGGCGGCAGCGATTCCGGCAGCACGAACAGGCCATAGACGAAATTGGCCATGGCAAGGGCCGCCGACAGCAGGAACGGCACTTCGGTGCCAAAGCCCGCCACGAAACCGCCCAGTGCCGGCCCGATGATGAAACCGAAACCAAACGCCATGCCGATCACGCCGAAATTGGCCCCGCGCTTTTCGGGCGGGGTGACATCGGCGATATAGGCATAGGCAGTGGGGAAGGTCGCGCCGGTGATGCCGGCGACCACGCGGGCGGCCACCAGCCACCACAAGGTGGGGGCAAAGGCCATCACCACATAATCCAGCGAAAACGCCGCCATGCTGGCCAACAGTACCGGCCGGCGACCAAAGCGATCGGAAAGCCCGCCGATCACCGGCCCCATCAGGAACTGCACGCTGGCATAAAGGAAGGCGATCCAGCCCGACACTTCGGCGGCATGGGCAAGATCACGCCCGGTCAGCTTGACGATCAGCTGCGGAAACACCGGGATGACGATGCCAAAACCGATGGCGTCGATCAGCACGGTGATGAAGATGAAGGCCAGCGCACGGTTCACGCAAGGTGGGGTAGCGGCTTTTTGCGCCCGCGCCTATCCGCCATCACCGGGGTTGCGCGGGTGCGGCAAAAATGTTTTGGGTGAGGCGAAGGAGCCCCCGTTCGTGTCCGTGCTCAAGATGATCTTTACCTGGTGGAATGGCCCCGGCCTTGGCACCCGCATTTTCACCGCCCGCAATGGCGAGGAAGTCGGCCGCGATGATCAGGGCAATATCTATTACCGGTCCGGCGTTGGCGCGGCGCAAAGGCGCTGGGTGATCTACAACGGCGAACCCGAAGCCACCCGGATCCCGCCGGAATGGCATTTGTGGATCCACAAGACCGTGAGCGAGCCGCCGTCGGAAAAGGCGCTCGTGACGCGCGTTTGGGAACGCGAATGGACGCCCAACGCCACTGGTACCACGCTGGCGCACAGCCCGGCCGGCGCCCTGCTGGCGGGCGGCAAGCGGGCGGCGACGACAGGCGATTATCGCGCCTGGTCTCCCGAAAGCTGATGGCCGGCACCCTGAAGGAGCATGTGGCCGAGGCGCTGATCGGCCTGTTTGTGGTGCTGCTGGCGGCCGGATTTGTGGCCTTTGCCTGGGCCCGCACCGGCGCCGGCGAAGGCAGCGACGGCACCGTGCTTTCGGCGCGTTTCCCCAATATCGGCGGCGTCACGCTGGGCACTGATGTGAAGGTTGCCGGCGTCAAGGTTGGCAAGGTGGTGGGCCTCGAGCTTGACCCGACCAGCTATCAGGCCGTGCTGCGCCTGTCGGTTGATCGCGGCCTGCAGCTGCCCATCGATTCGTCTGCCGCTGTCACCAGCGAAGGGCTGTTGGGCGGCAACTATGTCGCGCTCACGCCGGGTGCCGAGGCCGACATGCTGAAAGACGGCGGCGAGATCATCGAAACCTCGGGCGCGCCCGATCTCATGGGCCTGATCGGGAGCGTCGTGAACCGTTCCGGCGGCGATGCGCCAGCTGCACCGGGTGCAACCGAAAAGCCGGCTGGCGATGCACCGTCACCCTGAAACGCTGGCGCTTGCCGCCGTCCTGCTTGCGGGCACCGCATCCGCGCAAGAAGCGCCGCCACCCGCCGCTGCACCACCACCGGCAGTGGCAGCGCCCGCCCCGGTGCGTCCCGCTGCGCCCCGCGTGTCGCAGGTCACGCCGGTGAAGGAGCGCGTGCTGGTCGTCGGCGCACTGGCCAAACGCACCGGCGAAACCCGGTTCCTCACCCTCAAGCCCGGCCAATATCTGGATTTCGCCGGTCTCCGCATCACGGCGCGCACCTGCGAAACCACGCCGCCTTGGGAATGGCCCAAGCTGCAAGGCGGGTTTCTGCAGGTTGATGAGCGGTTGGCTGGGCAGGTGAAGCGGGTGTTTTCCGGCTGGCTCTATGCCGAAAGCCCCAGCCTGAATGTCATGCAGCACCCGCGCTATGATGTCTGGCTCAAAAGCTGCACGATGCGTTTCCCCGACGGGCCCTCCCCGCGTTCTGGGCCGTCATCGCCCGCAAAGAAATCGCCTGAATTGCCCGCCAAGGCGGCGCTCAACTGAACGCGATAATCGCGCGCCGGGATTTCGACTGCGCCAAAACCGGCCAGATGGCTGGTCAGAAATTGTGTGTCCAGCAGCCGGAACCCGCCCAGCCGCAGCCGGGTCACCAGCGCTGCCAGACAGCATTTGCTGGCATCGCGCACCTTTGTGAACATCGATTCGCCGAAAAACGCCGCGCCCAGCCGCACGCCATAAAGGCCGCCGGCCAGTTCGCCATCCGCTGTCCACGCCTCAACACTATGGGCCTGGCCGCGCGCGTGCAGCGCCACATAGGCTTCGGCAATCAAGGGATTGATCCAGGTTTCGCTGCGGGCCACGGCTGGTTCGGCACAGCCGTCCAGCACAGCGGCAAAGGCGCGATCGGCGGTAAAGTGGAACCGCTCCTGCTTCAGCGTCTTGGCCAGGCTTTTGGGCAGGTGGAACCCATCCAGCGGCAGCACGCCCCGGCGGCGTGGCTCCACCCAGAACACATCCACACTGTCGGCACGCTCGGCCATGGGGAAAATGCCGCTGGCATAGGCGCGCAGCAGCATATCCGGATCAAGACGATGGGTCAGTGGTCGAGTCACGGCCTCAGCATGCCGCAACTGGTGCGTGCTGCAAATCCCCTCAGCCGGCGGCCTCTGCTGCCCTCTTCGCCAGCCAGCGTTCCAGCCACTTGATCGTATAGTCACCGTTCTGAAACTCGGCGTCCTCGATCAGCGCCTGGTGCAGCGGGATCGTGGTTTTCGGCCCGTGAATCACGAACTCTTCCAGCGCGCGGCGCAGGCGCATCAGGCACTCTTCGCGATTGGCACCGTAAACGATCAGCTTGGCGATCAGCGAATCATAATAGGGCGGGATGCGGTAGCCATCGTACAGCGCCGAATCGACCCGCACATGCAGGCCGCCGGGCTGGTGGAAATCGGTGACACGGCCGGGCGACGGCGCAAACGTCTGCGGGTCTTCGGCGTTGATGCGGCATTCGATGGCGTGGCCTTCGAACTTCACCTCGTCCTGCGTCACAGACAGCGGCAGGCCGGCGGCGACGCGGATCTGTTCGCGCACCAGATCAAGCCCGGTGATGGCTTCGGTCACGGGATGTTCCACCTGCAGGCGGGTGTTCATTTCGATGAAGAAGAATTCGCCATTTTCCCACAGGAATTCGATGGTGCCGGCGCCACGATATTTGAGCTTGGAAATGGCATCGCGCACCACTTCACCCATGCGCGCGCGTTCGCTGGCGTTGAGCGCCGGCGACGGGGCTTCTTCCAACACCTTCTGGTGGCGGCGCTGCAGCGAGCAATCGCGTTCGCCCAGATGAACGGCGCCGCCCTGGCCATCGCCAAACACCTGGAATTCGATGTGGCGCGGTTCGGATAGATATTTTTCGATATAAACCGTGTCATCGCCAAAGGCGGCCTTGGCCTCGGATTTGGCCTGGCTTACCAGCGAGGGCAGGCTGGCGGCATCGGGAATGACCTTCATGCCTCGCCCGCCGCCGCCCGAAGCGGCTTTCACCAGCACCGGGTAACCGATGATTTCGGCCACCGCGAGCGCTTCTTCCATGGTTTCGATCGGGCCATCGCTGCCCGGCACCAGCGGCAGGCCGAGCCCGGCGGCAGTGCGCTTGGCCTCCACCTTATCGCCCATTTTGCGGATATGTTCGGGATCTGGCCCGATCCAGGTGATGCGATGTTCCTGCACGATTTCGGCAAAGCGCGCGTTTTCAGACAGGAAGCCATAGCCGGGGTGGATGGCATCGGCCTGGGCAATTTCGGCCGCCGAAATGATCGCCGGGATGTTGAGATAACTATCGGTTGCCGATGGTGGGCCAATGCAGATGGCTTCATCGGCCAGCCGCACGTGCATCGCATCGGCATCGGCGGTGGAGTGCACCGCCACGGTGCGGATGCCCATTTCGCGGCAGGCACGGTGCACGCGCAGCGCGATCTCGCCTCGATTGGCGATCAGGACTTTCTTGAACACGGGCCGGTTACTCAATGATCACCAGCGGCTGGTCATATTCCACCGGCTGCTCGTTATTCACCAGGATGGCCTTTACCACGCCGGCACGCGGCGCGGTGATCGGGTTCATCACCTTCATGGCTTCGATGATCAGCAGCGTGTCACCAGCAGCCACGGTGGCGCCTTCGGTCACAAAGGCCGGGGTGCCCGGTTCCGGGGTGAGATAGGCGGTGCCGACGATCGGCGATTTCACCAGGCCGGGGTGGTTGCGGACATCGTCGCTGCCGGCAGGTGCGGCAGCCGGTACTGCGGAAGACGGGGGCGGTGCCGGCCAGCCACCAGCCGGCGGTGCCGGTGCATAGCTTGGAGCGCCGGCCGCCATGGTGACCGCGGCCGCGGTGCGGGCGACGCGGATGGTCCGTTCGCCGTCTTTGACTTCGATTTCGGTCAGATTGCTGGCGTCGAGCAGTTCGGCCAGTTCGCGCACCAGGCCGGTGTCGACCACAATTCCGGTATTCTCAGGCATGATGATCCCGTCTATTGCCCCAATGTAACCCCAGCTTACTGCCGCAAAGCCCCCGCCGCGTCCAGCGCCAGCGTGTAGGAAGCAGCGCCAAAGCCTGAAATCGTGCCCTTCGCCGCGCGCGCCACAAAGCTGGTGTGGCGAAATTCCTCACGGGTGTGGGGGTTTGAAAGATGCACCTCGATCACCGGCACACTGATGGCCTTGATCGCATCGTGAATGGCAATCGACGTGTGGGTGAGCGCCCCTGCGTTCAACAACACCGCCAGCGCCCCGCGCGCGCCGGCTTCCTGCAGCCAATCGACGATATGGCCTTCGTGGTTGGATTGGCGGATATCGACCGCCAGCCCCAGCCCGGTCGCCTGCGCTTCCAGCCGCTCGGCGATATCGTCCAGCGTGTCGTGGCCATAGATGTGCGGCTCACGGCTGCCCAGCAGGTTGAGGTTGGGGCCGTTCAGCACCATCACGAGGGGCAATTCTGGCAGTTGTTCAGTCATCCCCCATCAAAACCACGAAGCGCGCCGCTTGCCAAGCGCGGCTTGCTGCCAATCGCTTGCCCCATCCCCGCCGATGCGCCATGTTGCCGGCCAACAGGGAAGGTGGGTCGCACCACATGAAGATCATCATCGGCAATCGCACCTACAGCAGCTGGTCGCTGCGGGGCTGGCTGGCGGCCAGGCAATCGCAGCTGCCGTTCGAAACCGAACTGCGTGTGATGGATTCGCCCGCGTGGATCAGCGGCGAAGCCAAGACCGACATGCCATCGGGCAAGGTGCCGGTGCTGTGGGATCATGGCGAAGCGATCTGGGATTCGATGGCGATCCTGCTCTATCTGGCCGACAAGGCCGGGCACGACCGTTTCTGGCCGCGCGACATGCACGCTCGCGGCCTGGCCTATGCCATGTGCGCTGAAATGCATTCCGGCTTTGCCCCACTGCGCAGCGCCTGCCCGATGGA
>NZ_JANPML010000358.1:0-2423 GCF_031422795.1 Sandarakinorhabdus sp. | reverse complement strand
ATCCTCAACTTTGCCATTGGCGGGGTTTATCCGGGCAAGGTCAACGGTGTGACGTCGCCCTATTTCGGCCTGCCGCAAGCCACGGTGGACAAGGTGGGCCGCGGCGAAGTGGCGATGGAAGTGGACTGGGTGCGGGTGTGGAGCCCGAACTGATCAGGATTTTACTGCCAGGGCCTTGAGATCTGCCAGCAGATCGAGGGCTTCGCGAGGCGTGATGTTGTCGGGGTCGATGCTGGCCAGTTTCTCACGCAGGTCGTCGCCTAAAGGCGCAGCGGGGGCGGCGAAGAGGGGCAGGCTGTCGACACCGGCCGCGATTCCGCCGGTCTGGTCGCGGCGGGTTTCGAGGCGGGTGAGGACGGCGCGGGCGCGGGCCAGCACGGGTTGGGGCACGCCGGCCAATCGTGCCACGGCGAGGCCGTAGCTCTTGTCGGCAGCGCCTGGTGCAACCTGGTGCAGGAAGACCAGATCGCCCTTCCATTCGCGCACCTTTACCGTGACGCTGGCGAGGCCGGCGAGCTTGGCAGTGAGCGGCACGAGTTCGTGATAATGGGTGGCGAACAGGCAGCGGCACTGAAGGTCATCGTGCACGGATTCGAGCACGGCCCAGGCGATGGCGAGGCCGTCGTAGGTGCTGGTGCCACGGCCGACTTCATCGAGGATGACCAGTGAACGGTTGGTGGCGCCGGTAAGGATGGCGGCGGTTTCGACCATTTCGACCATGAAGGTAGAGCGGCCTTCCGCCAGATCATCGGCGGCGCCGACGCGGCTGTAGAGCCGGTCCACCACGCCGATGTGCGCTGACGTTGCGGGCACATAGCTGCCGGCCTGGGCCAGCGCCGCGATCAGCGCATTCTGGCGCAGGAAGGTGGATTTGCCGGCCATGTTGGGGCCAGTGACCAGCCAGACGCGGCGATCGGTCGACAGATCGCAATCATTGGGGGTGAAGCGGCTGCCGGATTTGCGGATGGCGAGTTCGACCACCGGATGCCGACCGCCTTCGATATGAAAGGCTGTGCTGGCGTCCACTATGGGGCGGCACCAGTTTTCGGACGCCGCCAGTTCAGCAAGGGCAGCGGCGACATCGAGCCGGGCCAGTGCGGCGGCGGTGGCAGCGATGGACTGCGTCTGGTCCAGCGCTGTGTCGCGCAATTCTTCGAGGTGGGCGGCTTCGGCAGCCAACGCGTGATCGGCGGCCTGCGCGATTTTGGTGCCGAGTTCGCCGAGTTCGGGGGAGGAGAAGCGCACTGCGCCAGCCCCCCCGCCTCCACCCATCGTTTGGCGGTGGATGAAGCCGGAATCGGCGCGCAGCAGCGGATCGGCGCGAGCGGCGGGGACTTCGATGTGAAAGCCCAACACGTTGTTATGGCGGATTTTGAGCGCCGTGATGCCGGTTTCGGATTTGAGGCGGGTTTCGAGGCCAACCACGGCGCTGCGGCCATCACGGGCTGTTTCGCGCAGCGCGTCGAGCGCGGCGTCAAAGCCGGGTCGGATGGCGCCGGGCAATTCGATGGGCGGTTCATCGACAAGGGCGCGGGCGAATTGTTCGACCAGCGCGCCAAGGTTTGCGCCGATGTTGCCCAGAGTTTCAGCGAGAAGTTGGGGCGGCGCGGCGCGGGTGGTGAGCGCCGCCTTGAGTGCGATGGCGCGGGCAAGCCCGGTGTGGAGCTGGCCCAGATCACGCGGGCTCCAGCGGCCGATGCTGAGCCGGGCCAGTGCGCGTGCGATATCGGGCAGGCCGGCCAGTGTTTCGCGCGTGCCAGCGCGGGTGAGGGGATCGGCGATGAACCAGCTGACCAGATCGAGGCGGGCGCTGATGAGGTGAGGATCGGTGAGCGGGGCGGCGATATCCTGGCCCAGCAGGCGCGCGCCGGCGGCGGTAACGGTGCGATCGATGGCGGCTTCGACGCTGTGGCGCGAGGCGACGCGTTGCAGTTCGAGGCTGGTGCGGGTGGCGGCATCGATGGCCATGCGGCTGCCCGGCAATTCCTGGCGCGGCGGCAGGATCAGGGGCGCGGCGCTGCGGGCGGTTTCCTGCACATAGGCGAGGAGCGCACCGGCAGCGGCGAGTTCTGGCCCGGAAAAATCACCCCAACCGTCGAGCGTGGCGACGCCGAAGCGGGATTTGAGGCTGGCTGCGGCGCGGGCTGCGGAAAAATCTGCGGTGGGGCGGGGGGTTGCCCCACTGTGGGCGTTGCCTTCGGGCGCCAGCAATTCGGCGGGCGCAAGGCGGGCGATTTCGCCTTTGAGTTCGGCGGCGCTGCCAGCGCGGGTGTGAAAGGCGCCGGTGGACAGATCGAGCCAGGCGAGGCCGGCATTTGACTTGGGGCCCCCCCCCCCCCCCCCCCCACCAGGGGGGGGGGGGGGGTGAAGTGTGGCCCGGCGGGTGGAGGGGGTGGGGGCCAGCAGGGGGGTGGGGGGTTTGG
>NZ_JANPML010000357.1:0-2757 GCF_031422795.1 Sandarakinorhabdus sp. | reverse complement strand
CGCCTTCCGCCAGCGCTTTGAAGCCGGCGATCTGAAGGGCCGCGAGATCGAGATCGAGGTATCGGAAGCCCCGCCCAGTTTCGAGATGCCCGGCATGCAGCCCGGACAGGTCGGCATGATCAACCTTTCGGACATGATGGCCAAGGCGATGGGCGGCCGCCCGTCCAAGCGCCGCAAGCTGAAGGTGGGGGAAGCCTGGGACGCGCTGCTCGCCGAAGAATCGGACAAACGCCTTGATGACGAGGATATCCAGCGCGAAGCCGTGCGCAACGCCGAGGCCAACGGCATCGTGTTTCTGGACGAGGTCGACAAGATCGCGGTGAGCGACGTGCGCGGCGGCAGCGTGAGCCGCGAAGGCGTGCAGCGCGACCTGCTGCCGCTGATCGAAGGCACCACCGTCGCCACCAAATACGGCCCGGTAAAGACCGACCATGTGCTGTTCATCGCATCGGGTGCCTTCCACGTCGCCAAGCCATCCGATCTGCTGCCCGAACTGCAAGGCCGCCTGCCGATCCGCGTCGAACTCAAGGGCCTGACCGAGGATGATTTCCGCCGCATCCTGTCCGACACCGATGCCAGCCTGATCCGCCAATATGCCGCCCTGCTCGCCACCGAAGGCGTGACGCTGGCCATCACCGCCGACGGCATCGACGCCATCGCCCGCACCGCCGCCCAAGTGAACGAAAGCGTGGAAAACATCGGCGCCCGCCGCCTGCACACGGTGATGGAAAAACTGCTGGAATCGGTCAGCTTCGACGCCAGCGAACGCGGCGGCGACACGGTGACGGTGGACGCGGCCATGGTGACGCGCGAACTGGGCGACATTGCGGGGAACCGGGATTTGTCGCGGTATATCCTGTAAAGAGCCTCCGGCGGGCAGGGACGCAGTCCCTGCACCCGTTTGATTTCGAGCGCTCCTGTTCCACAAGAGCCCTTCGGCGCCGCAGGCAAGAATGGCATGCCTGCGGCGCTGTCTTGGCAACCCAGGCACCACCCAAAAACGCAAGCGGGTGCAGGGGCTCAGCCCCTGCCCGCCGGAGGCTTCCATTCCGCTTTGCCGCCGCCACGCCAGCCGCTAAAGCCACAGCAGCATCTGGGAGACGCGTCGTGAACCAATTCCGCCTGCTGGCGCTTGCCGCCACCGCCATCACGTCGCCGCTGGCCGCGCAGGAAATGCCGTTGGGGCGCTTGCCCGATACCGTAAAGCCGATCGCCTATCGCATCGATCTTACCGTTGATCCGGCCAAGACGAATTACACCGGCCATGTCGAGATTGACGCGCAGGTGAAGGCGCCGACGCGCACCATCTTCCTGCATGGGCTGGGGCTGAAGGTCGCCAAGGCCGAGGTCGTGGCCGGCGGCAAGCGGATGGTCGCGACCTACGCCGAAATTGATCCGTCTGGCGTGGCGCGGCTCGATCTGCCGGGCAATGTGCCAGCCGGCAAGGTGCAGCTGCGCTTTGATTACAGCACGGGTTTCCGCGAGGGGACGGAAGGCCTGTTCCGCGCACAGGTGGGCGGCGACTGGTATGCGTGGACGCAGATGGCACCGCTCGATGCCCGCCGGATGTTCCCCGGTTTCGACGAACCGGGCTTCAAAGTACCGTTCACCGTGTCGCTCACCGTGCCCGCCCGTCTGAAGGCCTTTGCCAACACGCCGGAAATCGCGGTGACGACAAAGGCCGGCTGGGCCACCCACAAATTCGCCCTTTCAAAGCCGTTGCCCACCTATCTGGTGGCAGTGGGCGTGGGTGATTTCGATGTGCGCGAAACCACGATCCCGGCCAATGCGGTGCGCGGGCGCCCGTTGGCGTTCCGGGTGATCGCCACCAAGGGCCAGGCGCCGCGCATGGCGACGGCGCTGGCGGAAACGCCGAAGATCGTCGGCATTTTGGAAGATTATTTCGGCATCGCCTATCCGTATGAAAAACTGGATTTCATCGCCTCGCCGGTGATGGGCGGCGCCATGGAAAATGCCGGGCTGATCCTGTTTCAGGACACGCTGATCCTGCTGGGCGACACGCCGCCGCCATCGCAGTTGCGCCGTTTCGGCATATTGGCTGCGCATGAAGTGGCGCACCAATGGTTCGGCGATCTGGTCACGCCAAGCTGGTGGACCGACATCTGGCTGAACGAGAGTTTCGCCGAATGGATGGGCAACAAGGCCGCCCAGCGCTGGAATGGGAATCTGGATATTGCGGCTGGCGAAGTGGCTAAAGCCTTTGAGGCGATGGACACCGATTCGCTGGGCCGCGGCCGCCCGATCCGCCAGGAAATCGCTCGCAATGACCAGGTGATGAGCGCCTTTGATTCGATCACCTATCTTAAAGGCGCGCAAACCGTTTCGATGTTCGAAGGTTTTGTGGGCGAAGAGAGTTTCCGCAAGGGCGTTCAGCTCCATCTGAAACGCTATGCCTTCAAGAACGCTACGGCCGAAGACTTCTTTGGCAGCGTCGCTGAAGCCAGCGGCAACCCCGATTTGGTGCCGGCGCTGCGCAGCTTTACGGATCAGACCGGCGCGCCGCTGGTGACCGTGCGCGACAGCGCAACCGGCATCAGTCTTTCGCAATCGCGCTATGTGCCACTGGGCGTCGCCACCGATCGCATGCTGCGGCGTTGGCAAATCCCGGTGTGCCTGTCGCGCGGAGACGCAAAAAGCTGCACACTGCTGAAGGACGGCAGCGCCACCTTGCCCCCGCTGGCTGGAAGCGGCGCGTTGATGCCCAATGCCAATGGCGCTGGCTATTTCCGTTTCAGC
>NZ_JANPML010000356.1:0-1625 GCF_031422795.1 Sandarakinorhabdus sp. | reverse complement strand
GCCGAAGGCGCGCGGGTGATGCTGGCCGATGTGCTGCCGGAAGGCGCGGATCGCGCCGCCGAACTGGGCGAGGCCGCAGCCTTCGTTGCCTGCGACGTGACCAGCCGCGACCAGATCGAAGCCGCCATCACCGCCACGGTGGCGCGCTGGGGCGGACTTAATGGCTTGATCAACAACGCCGGCATTGCGCCCAAAGGCGATATCCTCACCGAAACGCCGGAACAGTTCGATCGGGTGATCGCCACCAACCTCACCGCCGCCTTCCACGCCACCCAGCTGGCCGCGCCGCACCTGATCGCAGCCGGCGGCGGCGTGGTCGTCAACATGTCGAGCGTCAATGCCGTGCTCACCATCCCGGCGCTGCTGGCCTACAACGTCGCCAAGGGTGGGCTGAACCAGTTGACGAAGAACACCGCCATCGCGCTGGCGCCGCACAATATCCGCGTTGTCGGCATCGGGCCGGGCACCATCCTCACCGATCTGGCCAAACAGGCAGTGATGGCCAGCGCCGAAGCCCGCCGCCAGATCATGTCGCGCACGCCGATGGGCCGCGCCGGCGAACCGGAAGAAATCGCCGCCATCGCCGCCTTCCTGTTGAGCGATGATGCCAGTTACATTACCGGCGAGACCATCTATGCCGACGGCGGCCGCCTCGGCCTGAATTACACTGTACCCGTTGGAGATGATGCGTGATCGATGCCGAGTGGTGGGAATATGACGATGCCGATGAAATGGCGCAGGCCGTGGCCGGCGACATCGCCTATATCATCGGCCAGGCGTTGGAAGCCCGCGGGCGCGCGCTGGTCGCCTTCCCCGGCGGTTCCACCCCGCTGCCGGCGCTGAAGCTGCTGGCCGACATGAAGATCGAATGGGCTGATGTGACCATCCTGCCCACCGATGATCGGCTGGTGCCAGTGACCGACAAGCTTTCCAACGCCGGCCAACTGGCGCGGCTGTTCCTGCCCAAGAAAGCCCGCGTGCTGCCGTTGACGGCAGGCGAGGCCGACCCTGTCGCCGCTGGCCGCGCTGCCGATGAGCGTATCGCTGATCTCGATTGGCCGCTGGATGTGGCCTGGCTGGGTGTTGGTGAAGACGGTCACACCGCGTCGATCTTCCCCGGCCCGGATTTCGAAGCCGCCATTGCTGGCCCCAAGGCCCGCCGCGCGCTGGGCGTGCGCCCCGATCCGCTGCCGGCGGCTGCGCCGGTGCCGCGCGTTACCCTTACCGGGCCAACGCTGGCTTCGGCGCGCACCGTCACGCTGGTGTTGCAGGGCAAGGCCAAGCGCGAGGTGGTGGAACAGGCGCTGAAGCAGGGCGCCAGCAGCACGCTGCCCATCGGCCGCCTGCTGGCCGAACTGGATATGGACATCGACATCCACTGGTGCCCGTGACGCGCCGTCCGGCGCGGGGGTGCCCTTAACGGCGCTCAGCGCACCGTCACGCGCACCCGGTCATAGGTCGTCCGCCCGTCGCTGAGTGCGATTTCGTGCCGGCCCGGCACCGGCGCCCAGCGCGCCGGCAGGCCGGGCAGGCGGCGTCCATCAACGGCAATGAACAGGCCGGGCCGCTGCCCGATGTTGCGGATCACCAGCAGCTGCCGCGCCGGTGGAATATCTGGGTCGAGC
>NZ_JANPML010000355.1:0-4870 GCF_031422795.1 Sandarakinorhabdus sp. | reverse complement strand
CTGTTGGTCTTGGTCGACCGCAGCTTGTCGATCATGAACTCGATGGCGTCCATGGTGCCCATCGGGTTGAGGATGCGGCGCAGCACGTAGGTCTTCTTGAGCACGTCGGGCGCAATCAGCAGCTCCTCCTTGCGGGTGCCGCTCTTGCCGATGTCGATGGCCGGGAAGACGCGCTTGTCGGCGATCTTGCGGTCCAGCACGATTTCGGCGTTGCCGGTGCCCTTGAACTCTTCGAAGATCACTTCATCCATGCGGCTGCCGGTGTCGATCAGCGAGGTCGAGATGATGGTGAGGGAGCCGCCTTCTTCGATGTTGCGCGCCGCACCGAAAAAGCGCTTGGGGCGCTGCAGGGCGTTGGCGTCGACACCGCCGGTCAGCACCTTGCCGGAGCTGGGCACGACGGTGTTGTAGGCGCGGCCCAGACGGGTGATGTTATCGAGCAGGATGACCACGTCGCGCTTGTGTTCAACCAGGCGCTTGGCCTTTTCCAGCACCATTTCGGCAACCTGCACGTGGCGGGTGGCGGGCTCGTCGAAGGTGGAGGAAATCACCTCGCCCTTCACCGTGCGCTGCATGTCGGTGACTTCTTCGGGGCGTTCGTCGATCAGCAGCACAATCAGGAAACATTCCGGGTGGTTGGCGCTGATCGCCTTGGCGATATTCTGCATCATGATCGTCTTGCCGACGCGCGGCGGGGCGACGATCAGGCAGCGCTGGCCCTTGCCCAAGGGCGCGACGATGTCGATCACCCGGCCGGTCTTGTCCTTCGAGGTCGGGTCGCCGATCTCCAGGTTCAGCTTCTCGTCGGGATAAAGCGGGGTGAGATTGTCGAAATTCACGCGGTGGCGCACGGCTTCGGGATCGTCGAAATTGATCGCCGTCACCTTGTTGAGGCCGAAATAGCGTTCGCCGTTCTTGGGCGAGCTGATCTCGCCGTCTACCGTGTCGCCGGTGCGCAGGCCATAACGGCGCACGATCTGCGGGTTCACGTAGATATCGTCGGGGCCGGCGAGATAGCTGGCATCGGCCGAGCGCATGAAGCCAAAGCCATCGGGCATGACTTCGATGGTGCCGGCGCCCATCACTTCGGTGCCGGCTTCGGCGGCGGCCTTGAGGATGCCGAAAATGATGTCCTGCTTGCGCAGGGTGGAGGCGTTCTCGACGCCCATTTCCTCGGCCATGGCGACGAGTTCGGCGGGCGGAGTTTTCTTGAGTTCTTGCAGATGCATTGTTGGTCTTTCGGCTTCGCGGCAACGAGCGCGTGGCTCTGGGTGCGGCGATGATGTGGTGAAGCCTGTCGCACACCAGGACGGGCGCGAACGAGCGTTAGATAGTGAAGCCGGCGAGCGGATGCAAGGTTGCTCTGTTCAGCGCTTCTTGACGAACTCGGCGCGCAGCACGAGGCCCTTGATGCCATCGAACTTGCAATCGATTTCCTGTGGGTCGCCGGTCAGCCGGATCGATTTGATCAGCGTGCCGCGGCGCAGCGTCTGTCCGGCACCCTTGACGTCCAAATCCTTGATCAACGTCACCTGATCGCCATCGGCGAGCAGATTGCCGACCGAATCGCGCACTTCCACAGCGTCTGGGTCAGCGGCCGGCGCGCGGGCGCGCAGTTCGGCGGCGGGCAGCCATTCGCCGCTGACCTCGTCATAGACATAATCTTCGTCGGACGAATCGGCGGACATCGGGTCATTCCTTGCAGGCGGGTCTTGCCGGTTGCGGCAGCGGTGATACGAACAGGCGGAAATTGCGTGGGAGCCTTTAACATGCCGGTCGACGCCTTGGGCAGTTATGACGAAAATAACATCTTCGCCCGCATCCTGCGCGGCGAGATCCCCTGCAAACGCGTGCATGAAACCCCGCATGCGCTGGCCTTTCACGACATCAACCCGCAGGCACCCATCCATGTGCTGGTGATCCCCAAGGGGCCGTATCGCAGCTGGGCGGATTTTTCGGCGACGGCGCCTGATGCAGAGATCGCCGGTTTCGTGCGCGCCGTGGGCGAGGTGGCCAAATTGTTGGGGCTGGAAGAGCCGGGCTATCGCCTGCTGGCCAATGCCGGGGTGAATGCGCACCAGGAAGTGCCGCATTTGCATGTGCATGTGTTTGGCGGCCGGGCGTTGGGGCCGATGCTGGCGCGCTAGACGCGGTGCGCCTCGCCCATCCGCCGGATCGCCGCCACCTTGGCGTGCAGTGGCCCCCAGTCGTCTCGCTCGGCGATCGGCGTCCACAGCGCTTCCACTTCATCCACCAGCATGGTGCAAGGCGCGTCGTCTGACCAATAGGCGTGGGCCGGTGCGCCTGCGGCGAAATCCGGAATCAGCGCCAGGAAATCCGTGAAGGCGTCGTGGCTGTAGTGCGGATCGGCCACGGACGCCCCGCGCCGCACGCCACCGCGCCAATCGAAGAAAAAGCGATCCGGATCCATCTGCGTGCCGACCAGCGCCGACTGGATGGCGGCAACTAGCGCTTCGTCCTGCTCGGCGCTCAGGCGCTTGACGCCCAGCCGGCCCAGCACTGCATCAGACAGGGCCGCGCGATAGCGCAGCGGATAGGTTTCGAGCGGGCCTTTCAGTTCGTCGGTTTCGGCAATCAGCCGCAAGGCGCTGCCCAGCTGATACAGATTCCACTGCAGGGCTTCGGCCTGACGGCCAAAGGCATAAAGGCCGGAATGATCGAAATAGGCGGCGGTAAAGCCGGCATCCCAGGCCGGGGCAAAGCGCCATGGGCCGTAATCGAAGCTTTCACCCGTGATGTTGATATTGTCCGTATTCAGCACGCCATGCACAAAGCCGGCGGCCATGAACTGCGCCGCCATCCGCGCGGCGCCTTTCACGGCGTGATCGATCAGCGCTGCCGCCGGGGTGGGGCCGCTGTCGCCCGGCGCGAGGTGGGTAAGGCAATAATCGACCAGCTTGGTCAGCCCATCGCGGTTCTGGTGGAAGGCCTGGCGCTGGAAACTGCCATAGCGCACATGGCTGTGATTGAGCCGCACCAGCACGGCGGCGCGGGTGGGCGAGGGTTCATCGCTGCGGATCAGCTTTTCGCCGGTTTCGATCACGCTGAACGTGCGGCTGGTGTTGACCCCCAGCGCCTCCAGCATTTCGG
The DNA here is from genome assembly GCF_031422795.1 of Sandarakinorhabdus sp. Taxonomy (GTDB): domain Bacteria; phylum Pseudomonadota; class Alphaproteobacteria; order Sphingomonadales; family Sphingomonadaceae; genus Sandarakinorhabdus. The sequence goes on along the minus strand of NZ_JANPML010000355.1, from coordinate 1,759 downwards.
TGGCGAGGATTTCGCGCACGGCGCCTTTCAGGGTGAGGCGGCCATCGCCCATCCGGCTGTATGGCGTGGTGCCGCTACCCTTGGTGCCCAGGTCCATCAGGCGGCCGAGGTCATCCCGGAGTTGGGCAAACAGGAACCCGCGGCCATCGCCCAGATCGGGATTGTAGGTGCGGAACTGATGGCCGTGATAGCGCAGCGCCAAGGGTTGCGGCAGGCTGCCCGGCAGCGGCGCAAAGCGGCCGAAGTGCTGCAACCAGTCGTCGTCGCTCAGCCCGGCAAGCCCCACCTGCGCAGCGGCGCGGTCGTTGCGAAAGCGCAGGATGGTCTGCGGGAATACCGCCGCTTCGACCGGGTCGAAGAAATCGCTGCCCAGCTCGAGGATGGTGGTTTCAGGGGAGAATTCGGCCATGGAGCAAAGCCTATGGCCGAGCGCTTCGGCTCAATCCAGCGGGTAACCGCTGGCAGCGCGCACATAGCGCACGGTTTCGCGCTCAACGCGGTCGGCCTCTTCGGGTGTGGCCGCACACAGCCAGAAATCAATGGCGTCGCCCACCACGTGATGGGTGAAGCTGGCGGCGATATCGATTTCCACTCCGGTGATGCCGCGCTTGGCCAGCGCTGCCTGCATGTGGCGCTTGATCCAGTCGGTCGTCACGGCCTTGGCGGCGTGATAGAATGGTTCGGCATCGGGGTTGGAGGCCATCGCTGCCTTTGGCCCGCAATCGGCACAGTCACCGTCGGCGCTTTCCCAGATCATGTTGTCGCGCACGAAGCGCAGCAGGCGCGGAATGGTGATGCCCGGTTCCAGATCTTCCAGCGCATAACCGTCTTCCATGGCGGCGATCATGGCCTCACCGTGGCGGCGGCCAAGTTCTTGCAGCAGCGCCTTTTTGGAGCCGAAATGATAGAAGATCGAGCCTTCCGAAACATCGGCTTCGCGGGCAATATCGGCGGTGCCGGTGCCGGCAAAACCATTGCGGGAAAACAGCATGTGGGCCGCGGCCAGCACACGGGCCTTGGTTTCGGCCGGGTCATAGCGGCGGGCGCGCATATCAGCGGCCGGTTGCGCCGCACCGGGGGCAGTACGGGGTGCCGCACGGCCACCAGAACGGGCCGTGCCGACATTCGAACCACCGGCCGAACCACGAGAATCAAGAGCGCGCGTTGCCACGTTGAATGTTCTTCCTTACCCCCCGGTAATTGACTTTCTATAACAACAGAGTTGAGTCAGAGTCAAAATATGGCCGTTGTCGCACCCTCTGCGCTGTCGTCCCGGCCCGAACCGGGGCCGGGCTGGCAAAAAGGTTTCGCCTTTACAAGCGATAGCGTGCGGCTGTGCTGGCGCGAGCATCATCAGCCTGGTGTGCCCGCCGATCGGCCGGCGCTGCTCTGCCTGGCCGGGCTTACGCGCAATGGTGCCGACTTTGCCCAACTTGCCGAATCGCACGGCGCCGATTGGCGCATCATCGCGCCCGATCTGCGCGGCCGCGGCGAATCGGGCTGGGCGCGCGATTCCCTCACCTATGTGCCGCTTACCTATCTGCGCGATCTGTCGCTGGTGCTGGATGCGGCGGGCGTCGAGCGTTTCGTGGCGATCGGTTCTTCGGTGGGGGGGCTGCTGGCCTTGCGGATGACGACCGCGCACCGCGCCCGCATGGCCGGCGTGGTGCTGAACGATATCGGCCCGGCGATCGAACCGGCGGGGCTGAAGCGCCTGCAGGCCAATGTCGGCCGCGGCGGCAACTGGATGACCTGGGTG
>NZ_JANPML010000354.1:0-2692 GCF_031422795.1 Sandarakinorhabdus sp. | reverse complement strand
GGCCTGGGGCTGAGCCCCTGGACCCGCTTTCGTTGAGGCGCGTTCGGCGACTAAAATTGGATATATCGGGCGGACAAACAATTGGGTGCAGGCCTCAGGCCTGCCCGCCGGAGGCTCTGCTTCCTTGTTCTTCAAACCTTTCCAACTAAAATTCCGGGAGGCTGAAGTCGCTGGAACTTGGTATAAGACGTTCAGCGCGCGATCTGCGGGACCAGATCCTTCAGCGCGGCCACCAGCAGATCGCAATCCTGCGCCCGTGTGAACAGCCCCGGCGTCACCCGCACACAGCCGCCATCGGCCAGGCCCGAACGGTGTACGGTCATGATGCGGTAGCGGTTGAACAGCGTGTCGGTGATGGCGATATTTTCGGCGGTGCTGGTGTGGCCGGCGATGCGGAAACTGGTGATTGCCCCGAATGTTGCCGGATCATCGCCCAGCATGATTTCCAGCCCCGAAAGCCCCCTAAGCGGCTTCACCCAGCGGTTGCGCAGATATTGCAGCCGCGCCAGCTTCATCGGGATCGGCAGCATCTGTTCCTGGAAATCCAGCGCGGCGGGCAGAGTGAGCTGCGGCGCATAATCCAATGTGCCCTGATGCACCTTGGACTGCACATCCTCGGGCTTGGCGTCAGGCTCTGCAGCGGCAGCCGCCATCATTGGCGCCGCGCCGGGCCGGATCCAGTAAGCCGCCACGCCCACCGGTGCGCCCGTCCATTTGTGGAAATTCAGCACGGCAAAATCCGCGCCGAAATCCGGGATCACGAACGGCCGCATCCGGAAACTCTGGGCGCAATCGACCAGCACCATGGCGCCGGCCGCCTTGGCCAGCGCGGCGATCTCGGCCACTGGCACCACCATGCCGCTTTTGTGGGTGCCGTGGGTGAGCAGCACGAACTTCAGGCGCCCAGACCCCTGCGCTGCGGCTTTGATGGCCTCGGCATAGGCTTCGATCACATTCTCCCGCGTTGGCGTGCGCGGCAGGTTGATCATCACGCCGCGCGCCCGCCGGCTTTTGGCCAGCGCCTTCATGGCGCCGTGGCTGGTTTCATAATCACTGTCCGACCACAGGATGGCGTCGCCTTCGCCAACGGGCAGGAACTGGCTGATCAGCGCCTGCAGGCCTTCTGCAGCATTGCGGCAAAAGCCGATCTCTTCCGGCTGCACGCCCATCGCTTGCGCCGCGCGGGCCTTCACTTGCCCCTGATCGTTGCGCATCGCCCGGCGCGCATAGATGCTGGTTTCGCGGTTGAGCCGTTCCACGATGGCCCTGTGGGTGTCGGCAACTTGCAACGCCATATTGCCCCAATAGCCATGCTCCAGCTGGGTCACCGGGCCAGCCATGCTCGGGTAAAGCGCAGCGATCCGCGCCCAGCCGGCTTCATCATCGGGCGCGATCGGTCCGGTGGAAAGTGCCTGCACCGGCACGGTACTGCCAGCCACTGCACTGGCCGCCAACGCCAGCCTCATCGCGTCACGCCTGGTCACTGTCATTGCGCCTGCTCCCTGTTTCGATGGGCGTAAACTGCACCTATCGGCTTGCGTTCGTGAAATCCCATGCCATGGTGCGGCAAAATGCCCAAACCCGATACGAGAGGTAGGGCATCAAGAGGGGAAGGAGACCAATGGATAGCGTTGTTCTGGCCATTATCTGCGGGCTTGTCGCAGTGGCCTATGGGATATTCACATCGCGGCAGGTGCTCAGCGCATCGCCGGGCAATGCCCGCATGCAGGAAATTGCCAAGGCCATCCAGATTGGTGCCAACGCCTATCTTAACAAGCAGTACACCGCCATTGCCATCGTCGGCGTGATCGTGGCCGCGCTGGTTGCGCTGTTCCTCGGGCTTATCCCCGCCATCGCCTTCGTGCTCGGCGCCGTTCTGTCGGGCGCCACCGGTTTCATCGGCATGAACATCTCGGTCCGCGCCAACGTGCGCACCGCCGAAGCTGCGCGCCAGTCGCTGCAGGCCGGGCTCACCATGGCGTTCCGTTCGGGCGCCGTGACGGGCATGCTGGTCGCCGGCCTCGCGCTGCTCGCCATCGCCGGTTATTTCTATGCGCTGGTGTCGTCGGGCCTTGAGCCCACCAGCCGCGCTGTCGTCAACGCGCTCGTCGCGCTGTCATTCGGCGCCTCGCTCATCTCCATCTTCGCGCGCCTTGGTGGCGGTATCTTCACCAAGGCCGCCGATGTGGGTGCCGATATGGTCGGCAAGAACGAACTCGGCTTTGACGAGGATGATGATCGCAACCCCGGCGTGATTGCCGATAACGTGGGCGACAACGTCGGCGATTGCGCCGGCATGGCGGCCGATCTGTTCGAAACCTATGTCGTCACCATCGGTGCCACCATGGTGCTGTGCGCCCTGCTGGTCGCTGGCGTTGACGCCGAAAAACTGATGAAGCTGCCGCTGCTCGCTTGCGGCGTTTGCATCATCACCTCGATCATCGGTACCTATTTCGTCCGCCTTGGCGGCGGCTCCATCATGGGCGCGCTCTACAAGGGCCTGATCGTCACCGGCCTGTTGTCGGTGCCGGCTTTGTGGTTCGCCACGGCAGCCCTTTTCCCCGACATGAACGCCGTGATCGGTGCTGATGCCGCGGTTGCGGGTGAAGCCATCAAGGTGGCCGGCGTCGAAGGCGGCTTCACCGGCCGGGCGCTGTTCTACTGCATGATGATCGGCCTGGTCGTCACCGCG
>NZ_JANPML010000353.1:0-2521 GCF_031422795.1 Sandarakinorhabdus sp. | reverse complement strand
GACATGGACGAAATTGCGGCTCTCGGCCGGTGCGTCGGCACTGCGGGGCGGGGCGTGCATCAGCATCGGCAGGCGCGGGTCTTCAAAGCGGATGCTGCCGGAGCCGGCGGGCACGTCCACATAGAGCGTGCCTGAGATGATGCTGTGCGGGTGGATGTGGCCGCTGTGGCCGCCGCCGGGTTTGAGGATGTTGACCCACAGGCTGTCGAGCTTGGGTTTCTTCCCCGCCAGATCGAGATGAGCGGCCGCCGCAAATGTGCCGGCCTGGCGCACTAGCCAGCGCGCCAGATCGCCAAAGGCCGGATCGCGCGCCGGCAGATCGTTCAGCGAGGCATAGCTGGTGTAGCCGCGATAGCGGTGATCGCGGCTCCAGCGACGGCCGGCGCTGTCGTCTTCGGCCAGAGTCCGGCACGAGTGGGCCAGATCGGCCAACAGGGCCGCATCATCAAGCCGTCCCTGCCAGAGCGGGGTGGGGAACAGATGTTGCATCGCCATGCCCTGCCCCATGGCGGCTTCGTGCGCAGGCGGCAAGCCCGGAGGCGATAGCATCCAAAGTGGATGGAATGCGGTTGCCGCACGCAAGCTCCAATATGGTGCAGCCGTTACCGACCTTGGACAGGGTTTTTGCCAGCACGGCGGAACCGCTGCCGGCCAGGTTACCGATCATGGGCCTGCCGGCGGACAGCCTTGGGAGACATGAGAATGACGCCGATCCGATTGCGCCCGACGATGATGGCCAGCCTGGCCGTGATGGCCCTTGCCAGCGCCACCACAGCTGCTGCCGGCCAGGTGATCACCCTCACGCCGATCAGCAACCAGAAAACCGTGCTGGCCAGCGTGCGGCCGGGCGACACGCTGCGCATCACCGGCAGTTTTGCCAACACGGTGGTTTTGAGCAATCGCGATTTCGGCAATGTGCAAGTTGATGCCAGCACGGCGACGTTCCAGGGTGGGTTGATGTTGAACAACGTGCACAATCTGGCGTTTTCTGGCGGCACCTACGGACGCAGCGATATGGATATCCGGCCGTGGCACACGGTGCAGGTGCAGTTCAGCAGCAACATCAGCCTCGATCAGGGCCGGTTTCTGGGCAACTTCGACAACCGCGGTTCTGGCCTGTTGGTGGTGAAATCCAATCAGGTGACGGTGAGCAGTTCGCAGTTCATCGGCCACGGCACCGGCCTGGGTGTGCGCACGTCGACCAACGTGCTGGTCACCCGCAACAGCATTACCGGCAGCGCCGCTGATGGCATCAACGTGGTCGATAGCCAGCGCGTGATCGTATCGTCGAACAGCTGTTCGGCTTTCACCCCTGGCACGGGTTCGCACCCTGACTGTATCCAGCTGTGGAGCCTGAACGGACGGCCGCTGCAATCGGATATCGCCATCCTGAATAACAGCGCCATCGGCAACATGCAGGCGTTCGTGTCGTTCGATCCACGCACCGGCAGCGGCGAACGGCTGATCTTTGCCGGTAATTTTGCCGCCATCACCTATACCCACGGTGTCAGCTGCACCCGCTGCAACGATTCGATCTTTATCGACAATATTCTGACTAACCTGCCGGATGCGCGCTGGGGCGCGCCCAGTGTGCGGCTGACCGAAGGGCTGCGCAATCTGGTGGCCAACAACCAATCATTTGATGTGCGCGGGCTGGCCGGGCAGCCGGGGTTCGAACTGCCATCGCCAATCCGGTCCAGCTTTGCGCCGGCTTGGGCGGGCAGTGTTGGCAGCCAGATCGGCAGCCTGTTTGCCAGCAACGGCGACGACACAGTATCGGTCAGCAGCGTGCCCGAACCCGCGACCTGGCTGATGTTGGGGTTCGGCTTTGTGGCGGTGGGCCGCCAACTGCGCCAGCGTCAGCGCCTGGGGCCAAAGTGGGTGTCGGCCTGATCAGGCGCAGGCAATCAGCCGGGCAGGCTGCGCTGCATCATCACGATATCGAGCGGCTTGCCGAACTTTTCACCAATCTGCTTGAGCAGGCCGGCGCGTTCAAAGCCGCATGATGCGTGCAGGTTGATGGAGGCATTGTTGCCGGAATCGCCGATCACCGCGATCAGTTGCCGGAAACCGGCCGTGCGCGCCGCGCTGCTCAACGCCATCAGCAGCGCCTGGCCAATGCCGGTGCGCTGGGCATCGGGCGCCACATAGACGCTGGTTTCGCCGCAATAGCGATAGGCCGGGCGATCCCGGAACTGGGTTACGTAGGCATAGCCATCCACCTTGCCCATCGTCACGTGCACCAGCCACGGCCAGCCGTGGGATTTCACCTTCATCAGCCGTTGCGCCATTTCGGCCGCAGACGGTGGCTCGATCTCGAAACTGGCGGTGCCGTTCAGCACGGCGGGCGCATAGATGGCGGCGAGGGCCGTCGCATCTTCCATGCGGGCAGGGCGAATGCTCATGCCGCTTCCAGCGCCCGTTCGGCTGGGCGGGCCAGCAGGGTGGCGCCGGGTCCGATCACCACCGGGCGGTTGATCAGGATGGGATCGGCCAGCATGGCCGCCAGGATCGTGGCGTC
>NZ_JANPML010000352.1:0-9957 GCF_031422795.1 Sandarakinorhabdus sp. | reverse complement strand
GAGCACGATGCCCAGTTGCAGCGGCTTGCCCGGGGCAGGCGCACTGCTTTGGGCGATCAGTTCAACGCGCGTGTGCGGCTGGTCGCTGACGGGTTGGGCCAGCGCGGGCAGCGCCAGCAGGGCAAGCAGGAGTGTGCAAAGGGTGCGAATCATGGGCGGTCTTTTGACAGCCTGCGCGCCAAAGCGAAAGGCCAGTGCCGATTGGCCGCCTCCAAGCAAAACTTGGTGCAACGAAAAACGCCGGGGCGTCCCCCAACGAAAAACGCCGGGGCATCGCTGCCCCGGCGTTGATCTTGAACCGGTGATCGCAGATCAGCGCTTGCTGAACTGGAAGCTGCGGCGGGCCTTGGCCTTGCCGTACTTCTTGCGTTCGACAACGCGCGGATCGCGGGTCAGGAAGCCGGCTTGCTTCACCTGAGTGCGCAGCACGGGTTCATACTTGGTCAGTGCCTGGGCGATGCCGTGCTTCACAGCGCCAGCCTGGCCCGAAAGGCCGCCACCAACAACAGTGCAGATCACGTCATACTGCTCGCGGCGTTCGGCCACGTCGAACGGCTGGTTGATCACCAGGCGCAGCGAGGGGCGGGCGAAATACACGGCCTGATCGCGGCCATTGACCGTGATCTTGCCGCTGCCGGGCTTCAGCCACACGCGGGCGATGGCGTTCTTGCGCTTGCCGGTGGCATAGGAGCGGCCCTGGGCATCGATTTCCTGTTCACGCAGCGGGGCGGGCGGGCCGCCACCACCGGTGTGGGCGGTGTTGACCGGAGCTTCGGCATCCATGCTGCCGAGGTCGGACAGGGACTGGCGATTGTCAGACATTTATCGTTCCTCAACCAGCAAGCGTGGTGTTTTTGCGGTTCATCGACTTCACGTCGAGCACTTCCGGCGACTGCGCCGCATGCGGATGCTCGGTACCGGCAAAGACGCGCAGGTTGCGCATCTGATCACGGCCGAGCGGACCGCGCGGCACCATGCGTTCCACCGCCTTGATCAGCACGCGTTCCGGGAAGCGACCTTCCAGAATCTTGGCCGGCGTGGTTTCCTTGATGCCGCCCGGGTGGCCGGTGTGGCGATAGTAAATCTTGTCGGTGGTCTTCTTGCCGGTGAAGCGCACCTTGTCGGCATTGATGACAATCACGTTGTCACCGCAATCGACGTGCGGGGTATAGTTGGTCTTGTGCTTGCCGCGCAGGCGGTTGGCGATGATCGAGGCAAGGCGGCCGACGACGAGGCCTTCGGCATCGATCAGCAGCCACTTCTTTTCGACGTCGGCCGGTTTGGCAGAGGCCGTGATACGGGTCAGCATGGCGTTGATTCCATTGTTCAAAAATGAAACGGCCGCGGTGCGAACACCCCGGCGCATCGTTTGGCCGGGTTTCAAGCTCCCCGGCAGTGCCGCGTCATATCGATGAAGGTCTGGCGCAGGTCAAGGAAAAACCGGGGTTTTTGGGGTGTGGTATCTTGATACCGCTCAATTTCAGCGGCTGTCGAGCACAAGTCGCAAGCGATCTTGCAGCGGCCCGATTGCGTCTGCTGCGGCCAGAAAGTCACCAAGCCCAAGCAGTTGCGGGCTGTGGCCTTCGTCGCCAAAGCGGATGGAGTCCACCTCGGCCATGTGCAGGCGGGCAGCAAGGAACCAGCCGGTGCCGCCGACCGGATGCAGGGACGGGAAGGGCCGCGCCCACCAGAGGCGTGATTCGGGCAGCAACAGGCCGAATTCCTCGTGCAGTTCGCGCAGCACGCACATCGCCGGGCTTTCATCGCCTTCGCGGCCGCCGCCCGGCAGATCAATAAGGCCAGGCCAGGGGATGCCGGGCTTGTTGTCACGGCGGTAGGTGAGGATCTGGTCGTCAACCAGCGCCGCCAGCTTGGCGCCGGCGAAATCGGTTCCGTCCCACGGCGTGATCACACGCTGTGGGCCTGGAGGTGCCCGAGCATCGTCACCTCCAGCGTCTTTTCGTGGGTGGCGTCTAGCACGATTTCCGGCGCAAAGCCGGCCACGCGCGCCTCTTCCCAACGGCCGGCGCACAGGCACCAGCGGTCACCGGGGTTCAGGCCCGGAAAGCCAAATTCCGGGCGCGGCGTCGACAGATCATTGCCGGCGGACTTGCTGAAGGTGAGGAACTCCTCGGTCACCACGGCGCACACGGTGTGCAGGCCGGTATCGGCATCGTCGGTGTTGCAGCAGCCATCGCGATACCAGCCGGTGAGCGGCTCCATCGAGCAGGGCAGCAGCGGCCCACCCAGGACATTTCTGACGGTCATGTGGCGGTTCCCCTGCGGCTCCAGTGCGCGGCCCAGACGGTGGCAGCGACAAGCAGTGCTGCCACGCCCTGATGGGCAACGCCCAACGAAATCGGCACATGATTGATGATGACCAGCACGCCCAGCAGGAACTGCACCAGCACAAGCCCACCAAGTGCCAGCGCACGCACGCCAGCGCCAGCGCGCCACAGCCGCCAGGCCACCATCAGCACGGCAGCGGCCACAACATAGGCCAGACTGCGGTGCAGGAACTGCACGCTCACCGGATCGGCGATGGCATCGCGGGCGCTGCCCAATATGCCCGGCGGCACGATGGCATCGAGCATCAACGGCCAAGTGTCACTGGCATGGCCGGCGCGCAGGCCCGCCGTGAACGCGCCCCAAACGATCTGGACTGACAGCAGCAGCGTCACCGGTAAGACCCAGCGGGCTGGGCGGTCGTGCCGGGCGATGTCGCCGTCGATCAGGTCCAACGCCGTCCACAGGCAGCCCGCCATGATGATCAACGCGTTGCTCAGGTGGATGGCCAGCCGTTCCGGCGCCACTTCGGTGCGGTCAACCAGGCCAGACGCGACCATCCACCAGCCGATAGTGCCCTGCAGGCCGCCCAGCGCGAACAGCGCCAACAGGCGGAGCTTGTAGCCAGCCGGGATCTGACGCCTGAGCCAGAACCACGCCAGCGGCAGCGCAAAGGCGAGCCCGATCAACCGGCCAAGCAGCCGGTGCACATATTCCCAGAAGAAAATGCCCTTGAAGGCGGCTAGGCTCATGCCGGCATTCATCAGTTTGTACTGGCTGGACTGGCGATACAGATCGAACTGGCGCTGCCATTGCGCATCGGTGAGCGGCGGCAGCGTGCCCGAAACCACATCCCAGCGCGTGATGGAAAGGCCGCTTTCGGTCAGCCGCGTGATGCCGCCAACCACGACCATGGCAAACACCAGGCCCGCCATGAACAGCAGCCAGATCGCGATCGCCTGCGGCCGCGCGGCGGCTCTGGTGCTGAAGGTGCTGGAGGACGCAACGAAGGTGGCCATCACCGTTCCCTAGGCGCAAAGCCGCGCTGCGCCAACCGCACCTGCTGTCGCATCAATCCTTCTTGTCCGGGTCCTCATAACGGAACGGGTCGGTCATTTTCGGCTTGGTTGGCAAGGGTTTGGCCGGCAACGGCTTGTCGGCGTTGGCGGCCTCCCACAACAGCGAAGCCATGATCACGCTGGCCTGCCGCAGATCGGCAGGGCGCAGATGATCAAACGTGTCGACGCTGCTGTGGTGGGTGGTGGTGCCATATTCCAGCGGATCCTGGATGAACTGGAAGGCCGGCAGGCCCATGGCGGCCATCAATTCGTGATCGGTGCCGCCCGTCGGGCTGGCAACCACGGTGCTGGCACCCATGCTGGCAAAGGGCGACAGCCATTCGCGCAAGGTGGGCACCGCGGCGAAATTGCCCTCGGCATGGATGCCGCGCAGCTTGCCGCCGCCGTTATCCATGTTGAAATAGGCCGCCATCAGATTGTAATCGGTTTTCTTTTCAATTGGATACTGGTTCATCCGGAAATCATAGGAAAGCCGGGCCTTCACCGGATCGGGATTGGCTGGCCGGCTGACGAGATGGCGCTCGATATAGTTGGACGAGCCCCACAGCCCCTGTTCCTCGCCCGACCACAGGGCAAAGCGGATCGTGCGTTTCGGTTTTACCTTCAGCGCTGCCAGAATGCGGGCGGCTTCCATCACCACGGCGGACCCGGCGCCATTGTCGGTCGCCCCATCGGCGGCCACCCAGCTATCGAGATGGGCGCCGGCCATCACGTAACCGGCCTTGGCGTCGCTGCCCGGGATATCGGCCAGCACATTGTAACCATTGGCATCGCTGTCATCAAACTTGACCTGCGAATTGATGGCCAGGATCACTTCGCCCTGGCTGGCAAGGCGGGCGATGCGGCGATAATCCTCGGCGGTCAGTTCCAGGCCCGGCAGCTTGGGTGTGTCGCGGTGCTGATAGCCTTCGCCGTGCAGCAGGCCGTTGTCGCGATAACTCATGCGCACCCAGCCCACAGCGCCTTCCTTGGCCAGGAACGCATCAAGCTCCTTGCCCCACTGAAGGTATTTGAACCAGCCATCGCCATCGTCGGGCGCGGTCACCGGCTGCTGAAATTCATCCAGCTCGCCAATCGCCTTGTCATCCAGCCGCGCGAACGCCGGCTTGGTGGCGTCGGCCGGCGAACGCGGAAAACTGACGGCCACGATCTTGCCCTTCAGCTTGCCCGCCCATTCGGCAAAATCGCGCGGCTTGCGCATCGGTGCCACGATAACCGGTGCGGTGATGCCGCCGGCCGGCGTGGCCGGGGTCCAGGCGACGGGCAGGGTGCGCAGCTCCATGCGGCGCGGCGCAACCATGGTGACGCTGGCGCTTTCGATCGACCAGCCCCGCCCGAAATCAAAGCTTTCGGTGCGCACATTGGTCAGGCCCCAGGCCTTGAACTTGTCCTGCGTCCAGCTTGTCGCAGTGCGCATGCTGGGCGAATTGGTCAGCCGCGGGCCGATCCGATCCGACAAGTAGGCCGCCGTCTCCACCGCTTCGCCGCGGTTCATGGCTTCATCGGTGATCTGCGCAACCATGGCCAGATCAGGGGCGGCGATGGCGGGAACGGCGACAGAGGCCAGAAACAAAGCAAGAAGCGAGCGCATAGGCAGAATCTCCGGCGATTGAATGCACTGCTGTAGAAGGGCTGCCGGAGCGAGGCAACGCTGCCTGGTCGATCAACCGTGCCAGCTGAACACGGCTTCCACGCCCACACCAAACACCTGCGCGATGCGGAAGGCGCGTTCAAGGTTGGGCGAATATTTGACCTGTTCGATGGCGCGACCGGAAAAGGCTTGCCCCGGCAATGTGATAATGTTACATCGTCCTCATGTCGGAGCGTCCCGCCAATTTTCTTGATCGAATCGCCATCGGCCTGTCTGGCCTGTGCCTGCTGCATTGCATGGCCGGTTTCGTGCTGCTCAGCCTGTTTGCCCTCACCGGCGACTGGCTGGATCACCGCGTTCATCTGATCGGTCTTGTTCTGGCGATGCCGCTGGCGGCGCTGGCGTTGTGGCGCGGCTGGCGCCAGCATGGCCGCTTGCCGATCGGTCTGCTTGGCGGCGTGGGGCTGCTGGTGATGGCGGCATCCTTGCTGGTCGTGCACGGCGGCGTGACCGAGATGCTGGTGTCGATGCTGGGCGTTTCGCTGCTGGCCTTGGCCCATTGGCAGAACCTGAAAGCCCTTCGCACGATTTAAGCGCGCACTGTGCCATATTGTCGGTGCGAGTGCTTGCACGGCTGCTCGCAAAGTCGGATATGGAAGCCATGGACTCCGCTCACAGCCACGGCCAGCATCACAATCGGACCGATCTTGCCGCCGCGGCGCAGGCGCGTCTGGTGAGTGTGGGTGAACAATGGACGCCGCTACGATCAACCGTGTTTCAGGCGCTGGCCGAATTCGATCGTCCGGTATCGGCCTATGATGTGACTGATGCTGTTTCGGCTGCCTCGGGCCGGCGCGTCGCCGCCAACAGCGTTTATCGCATTCTCGATCTGTTTGTGGCCAACAACGTGGCCAGCCGCGTGGAAAGCGCCAACGCCTTCATCGCCAATGCCCATCCCGATTGCCCGCATGATTGCATCTTTCTGGTGTGCGATCGTTGTGGCCGGGCGACTCATGTCGATGACGACCGCATTACCGGCGATGTGCGGGCGGCCGCGACGGCTGCCGGCTTCACCCCGGTCCGCCCGGTGATCGAAGTGCGCGGCGTTTGCGCCAGTTGCGCCTGATTTCAGGCATTTACTGTTCGTCGATGACAAAAGTGTCACGCGCGGCTGACTGTCTTGATGACAGGCTTGGGCATTATCGCTAAGGAAAATTACTTAAGATTCACCGCAGCGAGCCGTTCATATGACGCTTGAAACTCCGCTTCTCGACCAGGTCAACATTCCGGCCGATCTGCGCCGCTTGGAACCTGGGCAGTTGCGGCAGTTGGCCGATGAACTGCGCCAGGAAATGATCCACGCGGTTTCCGTTACCGGCGGACATCTGGGCGCTGGTCTTGGCGTTGTCGAACTCACCGTCGCGCTGCATTATGTGTTCAACACGCCCGACGATAAATTGGTGTGGGACGTGGGCCACCAGGCCTATCCGCACAAGATCATCACCGGCCGCCGGAGCCGCATCCGCACGCTGCGCCAGGGTGGCGGCCTCAGCGGCTTCACCAGGCGCAGCGAGAGCGAATATGATCCGTTCGGCGCCGCGCACAGCAGCACCTCGATCTCGGCCGCGCTGGGTTTTGCCGTCGCCAACAAGCTGCAGAACAAGCCGGGCAAGGGCATCGCGGTGATCGGCGATGGTGCCATGTCGGCCGGCATGGCCTATGAGGCAATGAACAACGCGCGCGAGGCCGGCAACCGGCTTGTGGTGATCCTGAACGATAACGACATGTCGATCGCGCCGCCGGTGGGGGCGCTGTCGTCTTACCTGTCGCGCCTGCTTTCCAGCCGCAAGTTCCTGGAACTGCGTGAATATCTGAAACAGGTTTCCGGCAAGGTGCTGCCGCCGCCGTTGCAGAAGGCCGCCGCGCGCGTCGATGAATATGCCCGCGGCTTTGCCCAGGGTGGTGGCACGTTGTTCGAGGAACTGGGCTTTTATTATGTCGGCCCCATCGATGGCCATAATCTCGATCACCTGCTGCCGGTGCTCGAAAATGTCCGTGATGCCGCCGAAGGCCCGATGCTGATCCATGTCGTCACGCAGAAGGGCAAGGGCTATGGCCCGGCCGAAGCATCGGCTGACAAATATCATGGCGTGGTGAAATTCGACGTGGTGTCGGGCACGCAGCACAAGCCGCAGCCCAAGGCACCGGCCTATCAGAACGTGTTTGGCGACATGCTGATCGAGGAAGCCAGGCGCGACCCGACCATTTGCGCCATCACCGCCGCCATGCCGTCGGGCACCGGGGTGGACCGTTTCGCCAAGGCTTTCCCGGATCGCAGCTTCGACGTCGGCATTGCCGAACAACACGGCGTGACGTTTGCCGCTGGTCTGGCGGCGCAGGGCATGCGGCCGTTCTGCGCGATTTATTCCACCTTCCTGCAGCGCGCCTATGATCAGGTGGTGCACGATGTGGCGCTGCAGAATCTGCCCGTGCGCTTTGCCATCGATCGCGCTGGTCTGGTCGGGGCCGATGGCGCCACCCACGCCGGCTCGTTCGACGTCGCCTATCTGTGCACCCTGCCCAACATGGTGGTGATGGCGGCGGCCGACGAAGCTGAACTGGCCGATATGGTACACACGGCCGCCGTCCACGACAGCGGCCCGATTGCGCTCAGGTATCCGCGCGGCGAAGGCACAGGTGTTGCCATTCCCGCCACCCGCACGCGTCTCGAAATTGGCAAGGGCCGCATCGTGCGGCAAGGCAGCAAGGTTGCCATCCTGTCACTTGGCACCCGCCTTGCCGAAGCGATCGCTGCTGCCGACACGCTGGACGCGCGCGGGCTGTCGACCACCGTGGCCGATATGCGCTTTGCCAAGCCGCTCGACATGGCGCTGATCCGCAAGCTGGCTGCCACGCACGACGTGCTGATCACCATCGAGGAAGGCGCCATCGGTGGCTTTGGCAGCCATGTGCTGACCCTGGCCAGCGACGAAGGCCTGCTCGATGCCGGCCTCAAGGTGCGCACGCTGCGCCTACCCGATGTCTATCAGGAACACGACAACCCGGCCAAGCAATATGCCGACGCCGGCCTGGACGCCGCCGCCATCGTGCGCAGCGTGCTCGATGCGCTGCGCCACAACAGCGTGAACGCCGTGGATGCCAGTGACGTTGGTGGCGCCGCGCGGGCCTGAGGCCTGTGCCAATCACGCGCTTCCCTTAATGGGCGCAGCAGCCTAAGCGCTGCGGCGTGTCTGCTCCAACTGCCTCCCTTCGCCAGCCCCGCCTTGGTGAGATCCTGTTGCTGGGCTCGCTCACGGCCTTTGGCGCGGTCACCATCGATCTTTATCTGCCCACGCTGCCAGCGATTGCGCGCGATTACGGCACGTCGGCGGCGGCGGTGCAGCTCACGCTGTCCACTTTCTTTGTCGGCATGGCGATTGGCCAACTGTTCTTTGGCCCGCTCAGTGACCGGATCGGGCGCAAGCCGAGCATCCTGATCGGCTGCGCGGTCTATGTGCTGGCCAGCCTGTTCTGCGCGCTAGCGCCGAATATCGAGGCGCTGGTGGCCGGGCGTTTCTTCCAGGCGCTGGGCTGCTGCGCCGCCATGGTCACCTGCCGCGCCATCGTGCGGGATCGGTACGACCACCGCGATTCCGCCCGCATCTTCAGCCTGTTGATGCTGGTGCTGGCGATTGCGCCGCTGCTCGCCCCTACGATTGGCGGCTGGATCGCTGCGGCGGCCGGCTGGCACGCGGTGTTTTATGCCTTTGTCGGGGTCGGCCTTGCCGTTGCGCTGGCCGTGGTGCTGCGGTTGGACGAAAGCCGTTCCGAAGCCACCGCACAGGCGGCACGCGGCACCGATGTGCTGAGCGGTTATGCAAGGCTGCTGCAGAACCGCCAGCTGGTCGGCTATCTGCTGGTCGGCGCGGCCAATGGCGCCACATTGTTCAGCTATATCGCCGCTTCACCGGATCTGGTGGTCAATGTCTGGGGTTTTTCCGAAGGCCAGTTCGGGCTGGTTTTTGCCGCCATTGCCGTGGGCATCGTGGGGGCGAGCCAGATCAACCGCGCGCTGCTGCGGCACCGTTCACCCGACGCGATTTTGGCCTGGGCCACCATTGGCGCGGCGGTGGCGGGGGCGGTGCTGTGGCTGGTGGCCGATGCGCCGCTGATGGTGTTTCTGCCGGTTTTGTTCGTGGCGCTTTCATCAAACGGGCTGATCGCGGCCAATGCCTCGGCCGGCGCGCTGAATGTCGATCCGCTGCGGGCCGGGGCGATTTCCGGGCTGATGGGCGGCATCAATTTCGGCATGGGCGCAGCGGCATCGGCACTGGCAGCGGCACTGCACGATGGCACGGCGCGGCCGCTGGCATCGAACATCGCCGTGGCGCTGCTGGTGGCGGCGACGGCCTATCATCTGCTGGCACGGCCGCGCGAAACGCGGCCCACCACGGCTCCAAGGTGAGCAGCGCGGCGCTCAGCCCGCGCGCGCTGTTGCTGGCGCTGGCGGTGGTGATGGTTTGGGGCAGCAATTTCGCCATTATCGGTGCCACGCTGCACAGCCTGCCGCCACTGCTGTTTGCCACGCTGCGCTTTGCGGCCGTGGTGTTCCCGCTGATCTTCTTCGTGCGCCGGCCCACCGTGCCGTGGCGCATCGTGGCCGGTTATGGCGTTGCCATCGGCTGCGGCCAGTTCGGGCTGCTGTTCATCGCCATCGACGGCCATATCGCGGCCGGCCTCGCCAGCCTGCTGGTGCAATCGCAGGTGGTGTTCACCATTGCCATGGCGATGATGATCAGTGGCGAACGGCTGAAACCGCTGCAATATGGCGCGCTGGCGCTGGCGCTGGGCGGTGTCGCAGTGATCGCTGGCCACACTGGCGGCGAAGTGACGATCACCGGCATTGCGCTGGTGCTGGGCGCGGCGTTCGGTTGGGCGCTCGGCAACATGGCCCAGCGCGCCGCCGGCAAGGTGGATATGCTGGGCTTCATCACCTGGTCG
>NZ_JANPML010000351.1:0-2012 GCF_031422795.1 Sandarakinorhabdus sp. | reverse complement strand
AAACGGGTGAGGCCTTGCGAAAGCGTGCAGGCCGCCGCCACGCGCGCCGCGGGCGTGCCGTCCTTGATCAGAAAGGCCAGCGTGTTGCGGCTTTCGAAGGCATCCTGGATGGCGTGGATCTGTTCCGACAGGGGGCTGCGGTTGGGCAACGAACTGTCGAAATCGGAGACGAAATGCAGGTGGCGCGCGCCGGCAAGCGACAACAGTGCCGCCATGGCGACCATGGCAATGACCGTCCAGGGCCGGCGCGTGACGAGGGTGGCGAGAGTGGTGAACATGGCAGTTCTCCTGGAAAGGACGCCGATCAGAAACCGGCACGCACGGCGATTGAAATCATGTTGTTGGGTCGCAATTGGCCGAAGAATGTGCCGCGCGCGCCGCCATGGCGTTCGGCCAGCAGCGACAGGCGCAACGTGTCATTCAGCCGGCGACTAGCCTTGAGCTGCACATAATTGCCGCCACCGGTGAAGGCCGCGACCGTTGCTTCGATCGCGCCACGATCGCCGGCCAGCCCCTTGCGAACCCTGATGGTGCCGCCCACGATGGTATCGCGCCACGCCGAATGGATGAGGTTGTTGCGATCCGAAACCAGCGGTGATGCGCCTGGCGCGAGTGCCGAACCACGGTTCAGCCGCAGCACGGCCTGCGCAATCACCGACCATTGGCCGCGAAAACTGTGATCAATCCCCAGCACGCCGGCAAATCGCGGCAGCCGCCCGGCCTGGCCGCGCGCCGCACCGCCGGCATAATCATAACCCGCCAGTTCAAGCCGCAGGCCGAAGTCGCCCAAATTTGTCGCAAGATCGCCGCCCAGCATGGCAAGGCGCGGATGGTGCTGAACCAGCACCGGCGCGCCGATGGCAGGTCGCTCTATCGCAAGCCACGGCGTGCGATCGGCAACGTCGGCATAGGTAACCGACCAGTCGAACCGGCCCCCGAAGCGTTCGTAACGCAGGGCAAATTGTGTTTCGGGCGCGTCCGCCCGCTCCTGCCGGAAGGCCCGGCCCGGCCCGGCCAGCACGATCGGCAGCACTGTGGCGCGGAATTCCGGCAACCAGTGCGCCGCCAGCGTGCCACCGGCCAATGGCAGCGACACACTCGCGCCGGCCAGGCCCAGCCGGTTGTCGTCTTCGTCCTCGACCAGCCGGCGATAATCGCGGGCGGCAGCCACATCGGTGGGGTTGATCCGGTCGGCGCGGCCCCAGACGTTGGTCTGGCGCCCTGCCGACACCGTGACGCCGCCCGCCGTCAATTGCAGCTGCGCCTCGCGGATGTCGCCGGCCAGTTTGCCGGTTCCATCCGGATTGATGCCCGCCCAGCCTTCAGCGCGCAGTGCGGCGTTCTCGCCAAGGCTTTGCCGCACCCGCAGCCACACTTCGGCCGCTGCCTCGAATCCGTCGTCGGTGCCGGTGCGGTCGCTGCTCCAGGCGCTGGCACGGCCAGACAGTTCGACACCCGGTGCGGCGAGCGTCGGCGCCGACAGCACCGCGCCTGCCAACAAGGCCAGCGCCGGCTTCACGATTGCAGGGCCTGGGGTGCGAGTTCAGCATCGCTGACAGCGGCGTTGATGCGAAACTGGCTGAAGGCCAGCGTCGACACGCCGCCGCCGCGCAGGTTGCGCATCGTCAGGCGCATCGGCTGCAGCTTGCCCTTGCCAGCATCCAGAACGCTGATGTCGTCAGCCAGCAGCGATTTGACTGGCGCGCCGGTCTGATCGTGAAAATCCACCCGCAGCGTCGCGGCGTCGGCTTCGCGCAGCCAGGTCGTGCGCTTGCCATAGCCGGTATCGCTGGCCACCCGTGCCGAAGCGGGCACGCTTTCGATGCGGATCGCGCTTGTTGCGCCCAACGATTCGCGCCCCACCAGCCGGTGACGCCAGTCGCCCACCTTGTGGCCGATGATGTCGCCCAGCGAAAATTCGGAACCCACCCACGGATCGGCGCGGTTCGACGACACCAGCCGCCGCACGCGCCGCAAGGCCGGCAGGAAAATCCACAGATCGTCGCTGCTGC
>NZ_JANPML010000350.1:0-5004 GCF_031422795.1 Sandarakinorhabdus sp. | reverse complement strand
GCCACGCCGCGCGGGCCATCACTGAACCAGAAGGCCGGCACGCCCAGCCGATCGATGCCGCCGCCAGCGCGATAGGGCGATGCGCCCCAAACCTTGCCATCGGCCTTGTATTGCTTGAAGAATCCCTGCCCCGACATCATGACGATTTTTTCCGCCAGGGTCGCGGTGGCCAGCACATTTTCGACTCGTTCGGCAATCTCAGAGTCAGACAGGCCGGTTTCGGGCAGCAGGGGCAGATTGGTCATGCCCGGCAGGCTAAGCGCATCGCAGCTTGATTCCCACCTGCCTTTGTCGTGATGTGAGAGGCATGACGATACGGGAAGCAAGCGGGGGCTGCCATTGTGGCAAGGTGCATTTCACGGTGCGCTTTGCCGATCCGCCAGAACTGCTCGACTGCAATTGTTCGATCTGCGCCAAGACCGGATTTTTGCACCTGATCGTCGACAAGCCGGATTTCACGCTGGAACGCGGCGCCGATGCGCTCAGCGATTATCGCTGGGGCAGCGGCACGGCGCAGCATCTGTTTTGCAGCACATGCGGCATCAAGAGTTTCTATGTCCCGCGCTCGCACCCCGATGGGTTCAGCGTGAACTGGCGGGCGCTGGACGGGGTGGACGATGTGCAGCCGCTGATCCGCGCCTATGATGGCCGGCACTGGGAAAAGGCGCGCGCCGATCTTGGCTGACGAAACCGCGCCCGCTGCTGCTGCGTAGCTGGACAGGTCAGCAGCACCTTTCGGCCGGGTAGCTGATGTGTCTTTACCAAGGCACGGCGGCGCGCACCCAGTGTTTCGGGACTGGTCTTCCAGGGGGAGCCAGGCGCGCCGCCTCCCCTCTTGGTTCAGCGGCCCGGCTGGCCCCCGATTTGGCCCCCGATTTGGCCCCGGTGCAGCAGCATCGCATCGGCCAGCACCAGCGCTACCATCGCTTCCAGCACCGGCGCGGCGCGGATGCCCACACATGGATCATGGCGGCCCTTGGTAACGATTTCGGCGGCCTGGCCGTCTTTCGTGATGGTTTCGGCCGGCGTCAGGATCGAACTGGTGGGTTTGAGCGCCATGCGCACCACGATGGACTGGCCCGTGGAGATGCCACCGGCAATGCCGCCGGCATGGTTGGACAGGAACTGCGGACCATCGTCTCCGGGCCGCATCCGGTCGGCATTTTCTTCCCCGCGCAGGCGTCGGCGGCGAAACCGTCGCCGATTTCCACGGCTTTCACGGCGTTGATGCTCATCGCGGCGCTGGCAAGCTGCGCGTCGAGCTTGTGATAGAGCGGGCTGCCCCAGCCAGCGGGCACGCCAGTGGCGACGCATTCGACGATGGCGCCGAGCGAGGAGCCTGACTTGCGGGCTGCATCAAGGTTTTCAGCCCAGATGGCTGCCGTCTCCGCATCGGGGCACCAGAACGGATTGCGGTCGATCTCGGCCAGATCAAAACGGCTGCGATCAATGGCGACGCCGCCGATTTCAACGAGATAGGCGGTGATGTTCACGCCCGGTATGATCAGCCTCGCCACCGCACCGGCCGCCACGCGCGATGCAGTTTCGCGCGCCGAGGAGCGCCCACCGCCGCGCGGATCACGCAGGCCATATTTGGCGTCATAGGCATAATCGGCGTGGCCGGGCCGGTATTTGGCGGCGACGTCGCTATAATCCTTCGAACGCTGATCAACATTCTCGATCATCAGGCTGATCGGCGTGCCGGTGGTGACGCCTTCGTACACGCCCGACAGGATGCGGACTGCATCCGGCTCCTGCCGCTGGGTGGTGAACTTGTTCTGGCCGGGCCGGCGCTTGTCGAGGAAGGGCTGGATATCGGCTTCGGACAGCGCAAGGCCGGGAGGGCAGCCATCCACCACCGCGCCAATCGCCGGCCCGTGGCTTTCACCCCAGGTGGTAAAGCGCAGCAGGTGGCCGAAGCTGTTGAGGCTCATTTTTCAAGCCCGATATCGGGTGCGTCCTCGGCTTTCATGCCAATCACGTTGTAGCCGGCATCGACATGATGGGTTTCGCCGGTCACGCCGCTGGCCAGATCGGAAAGCAGATAGAGGCCGGCGCCGCCAACATCCTCGATGGTGACATTGCGGCGCAGCGGTGCGTTCAGCTCGTTCCATTTCAAGATGTAACGGAAATCGCCGATGCCGCTGGCGGCCAGCGTCTTGATCGGGCCGGCGGAAATGGCGTTGACGCGCACATTCTGCGGCCCAAGATCCATGGCGAGATATTTCACGCTGCATTCCAGCGCCGCCTTGGCCACGCCCATCACGTTGTAATGCGGGATGACCTTTTCGGCGCCGTAATACGACAAGGTCAGCATGGCGCCGCCGTTCGGCATCATCGTGGCGGCACGCTGCGCCACCGCCGTGAAGCTGTAGACCGAGACGTTCATGGTAGCCAAGAAATTGTCCAGCGACGTATCGACATAGCGGCCGCGCAGCTCGTTCTTGTCGGAAAAACCGATGGCGTGAACGATGAAATCAATGGTCGGCCATTCGACGGCCAATGCGGCAAAGCAGGCATCGATGCTTTCGGCCGATGACACATCGCATTCGAACAGGCGGGCAACGCCCAGCGTTTCGGCCAGCGGGCGCACCCGTTTTTCCATCATCGGGCCCTGATAGGAAAAGGCCAGTTCTGCGCCGTGTTCGGCCAATGACTTGGCAATGCCCCAAGCCAGGCTCTTGTCGTTGGCCAGGCCCATGATGAGGCCGCGTTTTCCAGCCATGATTCCCATGTATTTCTCCTTGCCCAGCGGCTTAACGGGCATTTGCGGCAATTTCCAGCCGGGCACGGCCAACGGCGGCATTGAACTGGGCGCCCAGCACCAGGCCAAGGCCGATAATGTAGAAATACAGCAGCGCGATGATGACCCCGGCAAGGCTACCATAAGTGAGCGCATAATTGCCGAACAGGGTGAGCGCCCGCGGCAGCGCCAGCGTGGTCGTTGTCCACGCCGCCGCGGTGACCAGCGCGCCCGGCCATGTGGGCGCAACGCGGAAAATGCGCGGGCACAGCTGCGAAAACAGCGCCCACAAGGCCAGAAACAGCAACCCGGCCGGCAACAGCCGCTGCACGCCCAGCGCCGGGAAAATCTCGGCGGCCTTCGGCATCAGGCGATAGACGAAGGTTTCCGCGCCCGTCACCACCACCTGGGCGGCAAAGGCGACAAGCAGGATCAGCACCAGCCCCAATACTTCGGCAAGGCCGATCAGCCGCCAGCGCCAGAACGGCATTTCCGATGGTGTGTCATAGGCTTGTTGCACGATGGTGCGCAGGGTTACCAGCACCCCCGACGTTGTCCACAGTGCCACGATCAAGCCGAAGGTGACGACGCCGCTGCTGGCCGGCGCGGCCAGTATGTCGTTGACGGCCGGCGCAATGATGTCCTCCACCCCCTGCGGCAGCGCGTCGAGGAAGCTGCGCACCGCCGCCAACCCGTCGTGGGTGCGGCCCAGCTGGCCCGCAATGGCAGCAAGCAGGATGACGAACGGGAACAGCGTGACCAGGCTGAGATAGGCCAGATTGCCGGCATGGGTGAAGCCATGCGTGAACGTGCCATTGGCCGTATCGAACAGGATGCGGCGCAGCGGCAATCGGCGCGTGACAGCGGCTTCAGCCATCCCGCCTTTAACCATCCAGCGTGGCGCGGATATTGCGCGGATCGAGGAAGTTTTCGGCAAAAGCCTTCAGCGCTTCATCATCTGCTGGAATATCGATCTGCACCGTCACCACCTGATCGCCGCGCGTGCCATCCAGCTTGCGGAAACCCCTGCCCTTCAGCCGGAACATCCGGCCCGACGTGGTGCCCGGCGGGATGGAAAGCGAGACCATGCCTTCGGCGGTGGGCATGCGGATCTTGGCACCCAGAACGGCTTCGTCCAGCTTGATCGGCAATGTCAGGCGCACATCATCGCCTTCACGGGTGAGCGCGCGGTGCGGCGCGATTTCGATGGTGACGATGGCATCACCATTGCCGCCAGGGCCGGGCTCACCCTTGCCGGCCAGCCGCATCTGCTTGCCCGATTCAAGGCCCGCCGGCAGCTTGATCTCGATGGCCTGGCCTGATCGCAAGGTGACGCGCTGCGGGTTCAATTGCACGGCATCGGTGAACGGCACGGTCAGGCGATAGGCAACGTCGGGCCCGCGCACCTGGGTGCGAAACCCGCGGCCTCCACCACTGCTGCCGCCAAACGGGCTGCGGCCGCCGAAAATTTCGGCAAACAGATCATCAGCGGCGCCGGCAAAATCGGCACCACCGCCGCCAGCACGGCCACTGCTGCCGAAATCGCGCGGGTTGAAACCGCCACCGCCAGCAAAGGGATTGGCGGGCTGGCCATCAGGGCCAATTTCGCCCCGATCGAACTGGCCGCGCTTGGCCGTGTCGGACAGGAGCTCATAGGCCAGATTGGCTTCCTTGAAGCGTTCCAGCGCCTTGGCATCATCGGCGTTGCGATCGGGGTGATTGTCCTTGGCGAGCTTGCGGAACGCCTTTTTGATATCGGTTTCCGTGGCCGTACGCGGCACGCCCAGAACGCTGTAGGGATCTCGCATGGTCATTCCGTGGTTTGAACCCGTTGCAAATGTGCAACCAAGTGGCGCTTTGCAAGACCATAGCGACAGCATGCCGGGCTGGCCAGCACCACAACCCTGCGTCATTGACGGCAGGATGATGCTCCGCCTGATTCGCCTTCTGGTTCCCTTCGCGCTTCTGCCAAGCATGTTCTGGGCCCAGCCGGCGCTGGCCTGGGGCGAATATGCCCACCGTATGACCGGCAGCATCGCCTGGAACCAGTTCACCCCGGCCGCCCGCGCCGAAGTGCGAAGGCTGCTACGGGCTGAACCCGGCCTGCAGACGCCAGAGTGCCGCATTACCAGCACCGAAGACGCCAGCGTGTGGCCCGATTGCGTGCGCGGCCAATATCGCGACCGTTTCGCCTTTTCCGCGCCCTGGCATTATCAGAACATCAGCGTGTGCGAGCCGTTTGACGTGGCTGCCAAATGCGG
>NZ_JANPML010000349.1:0-5506 GCF_031422795.1 Sandarakinorhabdus sp. | reverse complement strand
GCGGCCCGTTGCCGTGCCGCCAAAGCGCTTCTCCAAACGTGCCACATAGGTTTTCGGTAGATTGGCTGCATTGTCGGACGTGCTGCCCCGCGTCATCACTACATCCGGTTCGGCAATCAGCGATTTCAGCCAGGCCAGCGGCAAGGGCGTTGTGGTCAACATGATCTGCGGCGCGGGACCCAGCCGGGTCGCCATGCGCAGGTTCATCAACATGTCCTCCCCGCCCGCCCAATGAGCAAATTCATCGCCCCAGGCATAATCGAACTGGCCGCCGCGCAGAGCATCGGGCTCGGCGCCGGAATAGATCCGCGCCTCGCTGCCATTGCTCCACAACAAACGCTTGGTACTGGGCTGCCAGGTCAACTCCGCACCGGGCGGCACCCGCGCCAGCAGGCCGGATTCGCCTTCCACCATCACGGCGCGGGCCGCATCCAGCGTGGGCGCTACCAGTGCAAATCGGCGGCCTCCCGCTGCAGCGCGGGCATGCACATATTCGGCACCGGCCAAAGTCTTGCCAAAGCCGCGCCCGGCTAGGATCACCCAGATTGCCCAATCTCCGTCGGGCGGACGCTGGGCAAGCCGCAGACTGCCCTCACCAGACAAGGCGCAGAGCAGCACTTCCTCGCCATAACGGCGCACCAGGCGGCGGCGGTGCGCCGCCGGCAGGTCGCGAAAAACCTCAAGCAACGTTGCGGTTGGCGGCGCGGCATCGCCCATGGCAAACACTCCCGGCGATCCGGCCTTGCGCCCGGTCATCAGCTGTCGCGTGGCCCGAATTTTATCGGGTGGTGACGCCTGGATCAGGCCGCCTTGGCCCGGGTGCGGCGCGCTGCCTCTCCGGCCAGATCGCGCAGTTCGGCCCGCAGCCGCGCCACGCTGGCACTTTCCACCGGTCGGCCATGCTGGCGAGTAACCGGCTTTTCCCGTCTGTCGATGATCGCCATCGCCAGTCTTGAGTCCAGCAGGCCCGTCAAGGCCCCGCTCGCCTTACGCACAATTCCCGTCTCTGCCGGTGCATCAGCGCGCGCCAGCAGCTCGGCCAGCACCCGGCTTTCCAGACGTTCCCAGGCATAGCCCAGAGCCGCCTGCCAGCCCGCGGCAAAGCGAGGATCTGCATCGCGCTGACGGAACAACTGCATCAGCGGCAAGCCAACGGCATCGGCGGCCAACGCCGGGTCGCCCAAGCGGATCAATTGTTCCAGAAAGGCATCGCGCACTTGCTGGCTGGCCTGAAGCCGCCCCGTCGCGGCCGGGGGCCGGGATTTGGGCAGGTCTTCTGGGGCGCCGGCCCGGACCGCAGGCACAACAACATCATGCAACATCAATTCTGGTTCCTGGCAGTTTGCGCTTCCAGCCCTGTTCAGGCCGATTCCGCAGGCATGCCGTATTGATAACCAAAAGCGTTACGTTAGTCAAGCAATAAAGTGCCTATTTGGTTATTTTTTATCCAAAGCCGCAACCACCTCGGCGGCAAAGCGTGGCATCTGGAACGGCGCGGCAGGCAGATCGAAACCGCGCCGGATCACGATGATGTTCCGCCCCGGCACGATCACGGCATATTGGCCGCGATTGCCGTTCATCGCATAGGTGCCCGCTGGCAGCGCCGGCACCGCATCATGCGCGCCCAACCCTCCCCAGCGCCAGAAACCGGCGCCATAGCCTTCGGCGCGGCCCTGCGGTTGGGTCATCGCCGGGGCTTCGACAAACGCCGCCCAATCGGGCGGCAGCAGTTGCTCGCCGCCCAGCCCAAGGCCGGATCTGCCGCCGTTCTGATACAATAAGGCCAGCCGCGCCAGATCGCGCGCCGTCATCCACACCTGGCTCGACAGCACGAAATCACCCTGCCAATCGGATTCCGGCGTGGTGCGGGTCATGCCCAGCGGCCACAGCAGTTCGGTAAACGGGAAGGCCAGCGCCGCGTGGCGTCCGTCGTCTTTGACGCCATCCTTGGCCCCATCCTTTTCAGCCAACGTGCGCGAAAGTGACAGCGCCGCCAGCATGGTATCGTTGTTGCTGTAGTTGAAGTGGCTGCCCGGTGCGTGCTCCAGCGGCATCGTTGCCGCCGTCTGCGCCACCAGCGCGCCGCCCACATACACCTCGTCCGTGCGGTTGCCCGGCCCTGCCGTCCACAGGCCGCTGTTCATGCGCAGCAGCTGGTTCCAGGTGATGGCGGCGCGCGGATCGCTCGGCGCCTGCCACTGCGGCACCGGCGCCGGCTGGTTCACGTCCACCAGCCCCTTTTGCACCGCCCGGCCCACCAGGGTGGCTGTCAGTGATTTGGCCACGCTCCACGTGCGCTGCGGCGTGTGCATCGCCCAATCAGCGCGATAGCGTTCCGCGATGATCTTGCCGTCTTTCAGCACGATCACCGCCGTGGTGCGATCGTTGCCAAACTCTGCGGCAAAGGCCGTCGCCACGACCGCATCCAGCGCAGCACGCGCCTTGCGCTTCTTCAGCGGCTGCACCGCGCCGGCATCGCCCAGCGGCCACGCCTTGGCATCGGTTGCCGCCAAATCAGGCGCCGTCAGGCCCGGCACCAGCCGCGGCAGCGACGCTGCGGCATCCGGCCCGGCTCCCGGCGGCAATTGTGCACAACCCAGCAATGGCCGCCACACCGCGATGCGGGGCGGCATATTGTCGGCGAAACGAACCGATACGGTTCGCGTTGCTTCGTCGATAGTGGCAGGCAAATTGGTCACGCTGTCCTGATACTCGCGGTAGATGCCGGTCAGATCGTCGCGCTCAATGCTGGCGACATCCTGTCCGGCGTTCCAGCGCCCGGAGCAGAGGAAGGCCGCCTTGTAACCCGCTGCCAGCGCCAGGTGGTGGGCATCCTTGGGCGGGTCTTCGGCGGCAGCGACAGGTGCAGCCAGCAACGCCGCCGCGATCAATGCCTGCTTCATGTCATCAAGGCTCCCCACACGCCGGCCATCAGCATCCCGGCGCGCATGTCGCCCACAGTGGTGCCGGCCATCTTGTTCATTACATAGCTCATACACAGGCGGGCATCCATGTCGCACACCACCAGCGATCCGCCATAACCACCCCAGAACACGGTATTGGGGTTGGGCATCGGCCGCGTCGGCCCGGCCATGCCATATCCCATGCCGTAACGCACCGGCATGTTCAGCACCTGATCATGGCCTTCGATCTGCAGTTCCAGCGCCTTGCGTACGCCAGCCTCGCTCAGCAGCCGCTTGCCACCGGCAACACCGCCATTGGCCATCAAGGTCTGCACTGCCACGACCGAGCGTGCATTGCCGTGGCCGCCCGCCGCCGGAATCTCCGCCGCTCGCCACGCCCGAGTCCGGGTTTCGAGCGGATTGATCGGGGGATTGCTGGACATGTTTTGCGCCAGTGCCGATTGCGGACCCTCGCTGATGGAAGCGCCCTGCGGCGGCGGCACCAGATCGGCGACGCGGCCATCGTGGGCGGCATCCAGCCCGATGTGGAAATCAGCGCCCAGCGGCCCGGCCAGCTGCTCGGCAAAGACCGTGCCCAGCGATTTGCCGGTGATGCGCCGCACCACTTCACCCACCAGAAATCCTTGCGTCACGGCGTGATAGCCCGGCGCGGTGCCCGGTTCCCAGAACGGCGCCTGCGCCGCCAAGCGGCTGGTCACCAGATCCCAATCATAAAGATCGGCTGGCTGCATCGGCTCGTGAAAGCCCGACAGGCCGGCGGCGTGGCTCATCAAATGGGCCACCGTCACGTCCTGCTTGCCGGCTGCGGCAAACTCCGGCCAGTAATGGGCCACCTTCTCTTCAA
Source organism: Sandarakinorhabdus sp. (assembly GCF_031422795.1). Taxonomy (GTDB): domain Bacteria; phylum Pseudomonadota; class Alphaproteobacteria; order Sphingomonadales; family Sphingomonadaceae; genus Sandarakinorhabdus. The sequence continues at coordinate 1,738 of NZ_JANPML010000349.1, read as the reverse complement.
ACTTCAGCGCGCCCTGGTCGGCCAGCCACAGCGCGGTGAGCGCCGTCATGGTCTTGGTGGTGGAATAGACGTTGACGATGGTGTGTTCTTGCCAGGGCCGCGTCTGTTCGGCATCGGCCCAGCCGCCCCACAGGTCGATCACCGGCTCGCCATTCAGCGTGGCGGCGAAACTGGCGCCGATATCGTCGCCGCGCGCCAGGGCCGCAGCAAAGGCGCCGCGCACGGCCTCGAACTTGGGATGCACAAAACCCTGAACGTCACTCATGTCACCATCTCCTCGGGCAGGGGCGATGGCCCCACCAGTTCACGATATAGTTTCAGCGCATATCGATCGGTCATGCCAGCCACGAAATCGCCAACATGGCGCGCCCGGCCCGGTTCGTCAGCCGGGCAGGTCGCCGCCCAATCGCCGGGCAATCGCGCCGGATCGGAGTGGAGCGCGGCAAACAGCCCCTCCACAACCGCTTCTGATGGGTCGCGCAGCCGCGCCACTGCCGGCGCGCGATACATGCGCTCGCGCAGGAAGTCCTTCAACGCGCGCACCTCGGCCGACAGCCCATCCGACAATCCGGCAATCGTATGGCCGGCGTTGCGAATGTCCTCAACACGGCCCGCATCAATCGCGGCCAGTCGCACCCGCGTGGTGCTGAGCAGATCCGTCACCATCCGCCCCATCTGTTCGCGCACCAATTCAGGCACCAGGCGTCGCCTCGCCGAAATGCCGGGCCAGCGCTGCGTGACAGCCGCCCAGCAATCGGCCACGAACGGCACGGCGGCCACCACCTCGTCAATCTCGAACAGGCCAGCACGGATGCCATCATCCAGATCGTGATTGTCGTAGGCAATATCGTCGGCGATGGCGGCGATCTGCGCTTCCAGCCCGGCATGGCTGGTCAGGTCGAGCGGCCAGGCCGCATCCACCCCAGCCAGCGCCCAGCCCGGTTCAAAGATCGGCCCGTTGTGCTTGGCCAGCCCTTCCAGCGTCTCCCACGTCAGGTTCAGGCCATCAAAGCCGGGGTGCCGGCATTCCAGTTTCGTCACGATGCGCAGGGCGTGTCCGTTGTGATCAAAGCCGCCCCACGGCGCCATCACCCGTTCCAGCGCGTCCTCGCCGCTGTGGCCAAACGGCGGGTGGCCCAGATCATGCGCCAGCGCCAGCGCCTCGGTCAGATCTTCGTCCACCTGCAGCGCCCGGGCCAGGCTGCGGGCGATCTGCGCCACTTCCAGGCTGTGGGTCAGCCGCACGCGAAAATGATCGCCATCGGGGGCAACAAACACCTGCGTTTTATAGCGCAGCCGGCGGAACGCACCGGCATGGATGATCCGGTCTCGGTCACGCGCAAACGGGCTGCGCGTCGCGGACGGCGCTTCGGGGAGCAGCCGCCCGCGTGACGCCTGCCAGTGGGTGGCAAACGGCGCGAGGGTCAACGAACCGTCCCGGCCGCCTTCAACGCCTCCACGCGGCCACCGTCATAACCCAGCTCGGCCAGAATCGCGTCGGTATCGGCGGTCTTGGTCATGCGCGGCGCATCGCTTGACGTGACCGAATAACGCGGCGCCGGCGCCGGCTGCATCACGCCATCAGCTTCCACGAAGGTGCCGCGCGCCGCGTTGTGCGGGTGGTGCGGCGCTTCGGCCATGCTCAGCACGGGTGCAAAGCACACGTCGGTCATTTCCATGTCCGCACACCAGTCATCGCGGGTGCGGGTCTTGAACAGCGCCGTCAGCCGCTCTTTCA
>NZ_JANPML010000348.1:0-2922 GCF_031422795.1 Sandarakinorhabdus sp. | reverse complement strand
TCGGCGCAGCCGATGCGGGCGAGGCGGAGCAGGCGCAGCAGCGCTTCCTCGTCGAACGGCACGCCTTCGGCGGTGCCCTGCACTTCGACGATGCCAGCCTTGTCGGTCAGCACGAAATTGGCATCGGTATCGGCGGCGCTGTCTTCGATATAATCCAGATCAAGCACCGGCGTGCCTTGATAGATGCCGCAGGAAATCGCCGCGACCTGGGTGGTCAGCGGATCAACGGCCAGCGGCGTTTTCGCATGGATGGTGTCGAGCGCGAGGCGCAGTGCCACCCAGGCGCCGGAAATGGCCGCAGTGCGGGTGCCGCCATCGGCCTGGATCACGTCGCAATCCAGCGTGATCTGGCGTTCGCCCAGCGCCACCAGATCAGTCACGGCGCGCAGGGAGCGCCCGATCAGGCGCTGGATTTCCTGGGTGCGGCCCGATTGCTTGCCCTTGGCGGCTTCGCGTTGGCCGCGGGTGTGGGTGGCGCGCGGCAGCATGCCATATTCCGCCGTCACCCAGCCCTTGCCGCCGCCGCGCAGCCACGGCGGTACCCGGTCTTCCACGCTGGCCGTCACCAGCACGTGGGTGTTGCCGAACTTGACCAGGCACGAGCCTTCGGCATGGGCGGAGAAGCCGGGGATCATTTCGATCGAACGCATCTGATCGGGAGCGCGGCCGGATGGGCGCATGTTGTCATCTTTCCTGTTGCTGTTGCACGGCGCCATATTGCCTGCCGGCCCCGAAGGGAAGCGCCCATTGCGCCGCGCCGGCCCACCCCTTAGATTGATCCCATGCAGCAAACGCCGCCTTTGGCCGACCTGAACGACCGGGCGCGGGCGATTTTCCGGCAGATTGTCGATGCCTATCTCAGCTCTGGCGCGCCGGTGGGCAGCCGCACCTTGTCCAAGGGCGGTGGGCTGGGCCTGTCGCCGGCCTCGATCCGCAACGTCATGCAGGATCTGGAGGAACTGGGCCTGCTGGCCGCGCCGCACACCTCTGCCGGGCGGCTGCCCACCGAACTGGGCCTGCGGATGTTTGTCGATGGCATGATGCAGGCGGCCGAACCTTCGATGGATGAACGCGCGGCGCTGGAAGCCGGGCTGGCGCCGGGCGTGGCCATGGAAGAGGCGCTGACTCGCACCACCGCCGCGCTGTCGGGCCTGTCACAATGCGCCGGGCTGGTGTTGGTGCCGGCGCGCGAGCTGATCATTCGCCAGATCAGTTTCGTGCTGCTGTCGCCCACCCAGGCGCTGGTGGTGCTGGTTGGCGCCGATGGCAGCGTCGAAAATCGGCTGCTCGATCTGCCGGCGGGTGTGTTGCCGGCCAGCCTCGAAGCTGCCGGTAATTACATCACCACACGGCTGGCGGGGTTAACGCTGGCCGAAGCCATGGCGCGCATGAGCCAGGAGATCGCCCGCGATCGCGCCATGCTCGACACGCTGACGCAAACGGCTGTGGCGGCCGGGCTGGCGGCGTGGTCGTCCGATGCGGCCGCCCGCCCGGTGCTGATCGTGCGCGGCCAGGCCAATCTGGTGGAAGACGCGGTGGATGTGGAGCGGGTGCGCCAGCTGCTCGACGATCTGGAAGACAAGGCCGAGCTGATCCGACTGCTCGACCGCGCCCGCGAAGCCGAAGCCGCGCGCATCTTCATCGGAGCGGAATCGCGGCTGTTCTCGTTATCCGGGTCCAGCGTCATCGCCGCGCCATATCGTGGCAATGATGGCAAAGTGATCGGTGTTGTGGGGGTTATCGGGCCGACGCGGTTGAACTATGCCCGCGTCATCCCCATGGTGGATTACACCGCCCGAACCCTGAGCAGATTGGTATCATGACCGACGTAACCGAAAATCCTGAAATGCCCGAAATCCCGGATGCGCCGGAAACCCCGGAGACTCCGGAGATTGATCTGGCCGAAGCCTTGGCTGCAAAGGATCAGGAAATCGCCGAGATGAAAGACCGGTTGCTGCGCGTCATGGCCGATGGCGAAAACACCCGCCGCCGGCTGGAGCGCGACAAGGCCGAAGCCACGCAATATGCCGTCACCGGCTTTGCCCGCGATATGCTGGCCGTGGCTGAAAATCTGCGCCGCGCCGTGGCTGCGCTGCCGGCCGACGGCTTTGACAATGTGCGCACCGGCATCGAAGCGACCGAGCGCGAATTGTTGGCGATCTTTGGCCGGCAGGGTATTTCCCGGATTGAAATCACCGCCGGCGAACCGCTTGATCCCAATCGCCACCAGGCCATGCTGGAAGTGGAAAGCGACATGGACGCCGGCAGCGTGGTGGCGGAACTGGCCAGCGGCTGGACGATGCGTGACCGCCTGCTGCGGCCGGCGATGGTCAGCGTTTCGCGCGCCGACGGGTAACCGCAGAGCCGCCTTGTTTCCGTTTCTGGGGCGTGTTTTCGTCAACGCGCCAGGCGGCACGGGACGAAAAAACAAACGGGTGCAGGCCTCAGGCCTGCCCGCCGGAGGCTATTCTTTCTGAATCTTCGTCGGCCAAGGTTCAATCCACCCAGCCCAATTCCTTCTCCGCCGCGCGCTTGTCCAACTCGGCGCGGCTGATCTTTTCCGATGCCGATTTCAGCTGGCCGCACGCTGCCATGATGTCCCGCCCGCGTGGGGTGCGGACCGGGGCGGAGAAGCCGGCCTTGAAGATGATATCGGAAAAGGCGCGAATGCGGGCATCTGACGAACATTCATAGGTGCTGCCCGGCCACGGGTTGAACGGGATCAGGTTGACCTTGGCCGGCAGATTATATTTGCGGATCAGACGAACCAGCTCGCGCGCCTCTTCGTCGCTGTCGTTCTTGTCCTTCAGCATCACATATTCAAACGTGATGCGCCGGGCGTTGTTGACGCCGGGATAATCGGCGCACGCCCGCAGCAGCTGTTCGATGCCGTATTTCTTGTTGATCGGCACGATCTCGTCG
>NZ_JANPML010000347.1:0-2475 GCF_031422795.1 Sandarakinorhabdus sp. | reverse complement strand
GAGCCGTTCGAGGTGATGAGCGTCTACAGTTTTGACGGCGACAAATGCAGCCGTGTGGAGTTTATCCGGTGACTGAATTTACCGATTTCACTTGGGAACCGGAGAATGCTGCCGAAGCGCAGCGCCTCATCGGCCTGTATCCGCCCGGCCGGCAGGCCAGTGCCGTGATGCCGCTGCTGTGGCTGGCGCAATATCAGGTCCGGGACATGACCGGTGTGGCCTGGTTGCCGGTGCCGGTGATCGAATTTGTCGCGAAGCAGATCGGCATGCCCTATATCCGCGCCTACGAAGTCGCCAGCTTTTACACCATGTATAACCTCAAACCCATTGGCCGCTTCCATGTGCAGGTGTGTGGCACCACGCCGTGCCTTTTGGGCGGCAGCGACGACATCATGCGCGCTGCCAAGGACAAGGGCATGAAGAAGGGCGCCACCACGGCAGACGGCCTGTTCACCCTGACCGAAGTCGAATGCCTGGGCGCCTGCGCCAATGCGCCGATGGTGCAGATCAACGATCATAACTATGAAGACCTGACCTACGACCGCATGGCCGAAATCCTCGACATGCTGGCGCGCGGGGAAGAGCCCAAGGTGGGCAGCCAGATCGGGCGCACGGCTTCGTGCCCGCAAGGTGGTCCGACAACGCTGAAGGAGATGGTGTGATGCTGGCCGACAAGGATCGCATCTTCACCAATCTCTATGGCTTTCAGCCGTGGAACCTTGATGCCGCCAAAAAGCGCGGCGATTGGGCCGATACCAAGGATCTGATGAGCGTTGGCCCCGATGCGCTGATCGACGCGGTGAAGGCCAGTGGCCTGCGTGGGCGTGGCGGCGCGGGCTTCCCGACCGGGATGAAGTGGAGCTTCATGCCGAAAACGAAGAACCCGGATCGGCCGAGCTATCTGGTGATCAATGCCGATGAATCCGAACCTGGCAGCTGCAAGGACCGTGAGATCATCCGCCATGATCCGCACAAGCTGATCGAAGGCGCGCTGATCGCCGGTTTCGCCATGCGCGCGCGGGCGGCCTACATCTATATTCGCGGCGAATACATCGCCGAAGCCAAGGTGCTGATGACGGCCGTTGAGGAGGCTTATGCCGCCGGGCTGATCGGCAAGAACGCCTGCGGCACGGGCTATGATTTCGATGTCGTCGTCCATCGCGGCGGCGGGGCGTATATCTGCGGCGAAGAAACCGCGATGATCGAAAGCCTGGAAGGCAAGAAGGGCCAGCCGCGCCTGAAGCCGCCGTTCCCGGCCGGCGCCGGCCTGTATGGCAACCCGACCACGGTGAACAATGTCGAATCCATCGCCGTGGTGCCGACCATATTGCGGCGCGGGCCGGAATGGTTTGCCGCCATCGGCCGGCCCAAGAATGAAGGCACCAAGCTGTTCCAGATCAGCGGCCATGTGAACAAGAAGTGCGTGGTGGAAGAAGCCATGGGCCTGCCGTTCCGCGAGCTGATCGACACGCATTGCGGCGGCATTCGCGGTGGGTGGGACAATCTGCTGGCGGTGATCCCCGGCGGCTCATCGGTGCCGCTGGTGCCGGCGCATCAGATCATGGAGGCGCCGATGGATTTCGATGGCCTGCGCGATCTGAAATCCGGCCTGGGCACCGCCGCCGTGATCGTGATGGACAAGTCCACCGACATCGTGCGCGCCATTGCCCGGCTTTCCTACTTCTACAAGCATGAAAGCTGCGGCCAGTGCACCCCGTGTCGCGAAGGCACTGGCTGGATGTGGCGGGTGATGGAACGGTTGGTGACGGGCGATGCCGAACCGCACGAGATCGACATGCTGCTGGAAGTGACCACGCAGGTGGAAGGCCACACCATTTGCGCGCTGGGCGATGCCGCGGCCTGGCCGATCCAGGGTCTGATCCGGCATTTCCGGCCGGAGATCGAGGCGCGGATTGCGAAGCGCAAGGGCTTTGTGCAGGTTCCGAACATGGGGATCGCGGCAGAGTAGGCTTTGCAGTAAGAACATAGTAGTGGTCGTCTGTTCTTCAAAAGGGGCACTGTTATGGGTTCATTTTCGCTGACACACTGGCTTGTCGTAATTTTTTTCCTCACTATTGTGATCTTGCCGGTTCGCCGTATCCTGAATAAGGCCGGTTACAGTGGCTGGTGGGCGATTTTGGCCGTGCTTCCATTCGGCAACATCTTCGGGCTTTGGCTTTTTTCAAGCGCAGATTGGCCCAACTTGAAGCGGGAAAGCTAAGCTGGTCCTTGTCATGCTGGCGCAGGCCAGCATCCATTGCGGAACATGGGCCAGTCTGTAGCCAAACGTACTTCGGCGGCACGGTGGATGCTGGCCTTCGCCAGCATGACAAGTTGGGACGTAAGGCGCTCATTCCCCCAACGGTGGAAAGCCCCAATCCACGGCCAGATCCAACCACTGCAGATTATTTTCCTCGATCACCCTGATCTTCCACTCCCGCTTCCAGAACTTCATCGCTTTCTCGCGGCGGATGG
>NZ_JANPML010000346.1:0-2566 GCF_031422795.1 Sandarakinorhabdus sp. | reverse complement strand
GCGCCTTAGCGCAACTTTTGCGACCATGCTAATGGGGTGATTGCCGATGGAAAGCTTTGCCCGCCTGCTCGACGCGCTGCTGTATACGCGCAGCCGCACTGCCAAACTGCGGTTGATCGCGGATTATCTGGTGGCGACGCCCGATCCCGATCGCGGCTGGGCGCTGGCGGCGCTCACGGGCACGCTCGATCTGAAGGCGGTGCAGCCCAGCATGCTCAAGGCGCTGATCGCCAGCCGCGTGGATCCGACGCTGTTTGCCCTGTCCCATGATTTCGTCGGCGACATGGCGGAGACCATCTCGCTCTTGTGGCCCGAACTGCCCGGCGACCGGCCCCCCAGCCCCAGCCTTGATGCCGTTGTTGGCCAATTGGCCGGCCTGTCGCGCAAGGACGCGCCGGCCGTGGCGGCGGCCTTGCTCGATCGGCTTGACGTGCAGGGCCGGTATGCGCTGATCAAGCTGGCCACCGGCGCCCTGCGGATCGGCGTTTCAGCCCGGCTGGCCAAGACCGGTTTTGCCCAGGGCTTTGGCCTTGATGTGGAGGCGGTCGAGGAAGTGTGGCACGGCCTGGCCCCGCCGTTCGAACCGCTGTTTGACTGGGCGACCGGCGCGGGCCCGCAGCCGACAGCCGGCGATGTGCCGGTGTTCCGGCCATTCATGCTGGCCAGTCCGCTCGATGATGGCGTGACGCTCGATCTGGCGGCGCATGTGGCGGAATGGAAGTGGGACGGCATCCGGGTGCAGATCGTCCATGCCGGCGGCCAGACCCGTCTGTTCAGCCGCACTGGCGATGATATTTCGGGCAGTTTCCCCGATGTGGCGCTGGCGCTTGATCGGCCGCTGGCGCTCGATGGCGAATTGCTGGTGCGCGGCGAGGGGCAGGCGGATGGCATCGCGGCGTCGGGCAGCTTCAACGCGCTGCAGCAGCGGCTGGGCCGCAAGGCACCCACGGCCAAGCTGATGGCCGAACGCCCGGCCTTCATCCGGGTTTATGATCTGCTGTCGGATGCCGGCGAGGATGTGCGGACCGCGCCGTGGGCGCAGCGCCGCGCCCGGTTGGAGGCGGTGCTGCCCAGCCTTGATCCCAGCCGTTTCGAGCTGTCACCGTTGGTCGAAGCCGCCAGTTGGGACGATCTGGCGCTGTTACGCGATGCGGCCCGCGATGCGGCCATCGAAGGGCTGATGCTGAAACGCCGCGATGCGCCCTATGTGGCGGGGCGCAAAGTCGGCCAGTGGTTCAAATGGAAACGCAGTGCGCTCACCGCTGATTGCGTGCTGATGTATGCCCAGCGCGGCCACGGCAGGCGATCCAGCCTCTACAGCGATTTCACCTTTGGTTGCTGGACGCCTGATGGCCAGTTGCTGCCCGTCGGCAAGGCTTATTCCGGCTTCACCGATGCCGAACTGGCGATGCTCGACAAGTTCGTGCGGGCCAGCACGCTGCAGAAATTCGGCCCAGTGCGCGAAGTGGAAAAAAGCCTGGTGCTGGAAGTGGCGTTCGATAGCATCCACGCTTCCAGCCGCCACAAATCTGGCCTCGCCATGCGCTTCCCGCGCATTTCGCGCATCCGCACCGACAAACCGGCGGCAGAGGCCGATACCATCGCGGCGCTGTTGAAGCTGGCGACGTGAACGCCTAGGCTGCCGTCCCAAACTCCCTCCCCCTTTGAGGGGAGGGCGACTCGGCTCCAGCCGAGCGGGGTGGGGGTTCCCGCCTTTGGTTACGGAAGGCAGACCCCCACCCCGCTCGCACCAAGCGGCGCGAGTCGACCCTCCCCACAAGGGGGAGGGAGCTGGCTTTTTTATGCAAGGTTCCACCATGCTGATCGCGACCTTCAACATCAATGGCACCAACGCCCGCCTGCCACGCCTGCTGGAGTGGCTGGAGGAGACCAGGCCCGACGTCGCCTGCCTGCAGGAAATCAAGATGATGACGGAGAATTTCCCCGTCGATGCACTGAAAGACGCCGGCTACCACTGCCTCGTCCACGGCCAGAAGGGCTTCAACGGCGTCGCCATCCTGAGCCGCGAGCCCGCCACCGAAGTGCAGCGCGGCCTGCCCGGTGACGAGAGCGACGAACAATCCCGCTATCTGGAAGCCGATGTGATGGGCGTGCGCGTGGCGAGCATCTATCTGCCGAACGGCAATCCGCTGCCCGGCCCCAAGTTTGATTACAAGCTGGCCTGGATGGAGCGGTTACGGCTGCATGCCGCCGCCTTGCTGGAAACCGGCCTGCCTGTGGTGCTGGCCGGCGATTACAATGTCATCCCGAATGATGACGACATCTGGGACGCCAAGGCGATGCGCGACGACGCGCTGCGCCAGCCGCAATCGGTCGCGGCCTGGCGGCAACTGCTGTGGCAGGGCTGGACAGACGCTGTGCGCCAGCTTCACCCGGTCGGCGGCATCTGGAGCTTCTGGGATTATCAGGCCGGCGGCTGGCAGCGTGATCATGGCTTCCGCATCGATCATCTGCTGCTGTCACCAGCAGCGGCGGACCGGTTGCAGGATGCCGGCGTGATGAAAGACGTGCGCGGCAAGGAAAAGGCCAGCGATCACGCGCCGGC
>NZ_JANPML010000345.1:0-2028 GCF_031422795.1 Sandarakinorhabdus sp. | reverse complement strand
AGCGAGCCGACGAAATCATTATAGTTGTTCACCGTCTCGCCAAGGTTGCGGCGCATCTTCACCAGATGCTCGGCCATCACGGCAATCGCTGAATAGATGTCGGCGCCCAGCTTCCCGATCTCGCGGGCTTCGTCGGCCAATTTGTCCTGCCGCCAGTTCAGCGCCACCGTCTTGGCGATGGCGAGCAGGTTGATCGGCCCGGCCAGCAGAATGCGCTGCTCAAACGCCCAGCTCAGCAGCGCCAGATCATGCTCCATCGCGGCCGACAGGAAGTTTTCGCCGGGGATGAACATGATGACGAAATCAGCGGCCGCGCCAAACTCGGTCCAATAGGCTTTTTCCGACAGGCCGCGGGCATGGGTGCGCACGGCGGCGGCGTGGCGTTTCATGGCCAGCAGCCGATCGGCGTCGCTGCCCGCCTCCAGCGCGGCGAGATAATCGTTCAGGCTGCACTTGGAATCGACGATCAGCTGGCGGCCGCCAGGCAGATTGATGATCGCATCCGGCCGTTTGCCGCCGCTATCCGTGGCGACATGCGTTTGCAGGGTGAAATCCACCCCGGCGCGCAGGCCGGCCATTTCCAGCGTGTTGGCCAGTTGCTGTTCTCCCCAGCTGCCTGAGGTCTTGCCGCTGCTCCTGAGCGCCGTTACCAGCCGCGCAGCTTCGTCCGACACGCGGACCTGGCCTTGCGTCACCTGCTCCAGCGCCTGATTAAGCGCGCCATAGCTTTCGGCCCGCACTTTCTCGACTTCGCCCAGCCGCGTTTCATATTTTGCCAGCGTTTCGGCAACCGGGGCCAGCACGGCCTTCAAACTGGCCTGATTCTTGGTTTCGGCTTCGGCAAAGCGCTGTTCGGCCCGCGTGATCAGCTGGCTCTGCGCTTGCTCCAGCACCCGCCCGGCCAGCGCCTCGAATCTTGTGTTCAATTCCTCCAGCTGACGGGCATGCGACTGTTCGCGCTCATCGCGCTGAGCCTGCAGGGCAGCGATCTCCACCGCCGTCTGCGCCAGCTTGGTGCGCCGTTCATCGGCTTCGCGTTTGGCTTCGTCGCGCTCGGCCTTGAGCGCTGCCGCCGGCCGACTGGCCAGCCACCAACCGGCCGCCAGACCAGCGAGCAGGGCAACTATCACGGCAATTGGGGCGATGATGGCTTCGGTCACAGGCGGCATCCAACAGCGAAAATGGGAACGAGCCATGAACATAGCCGCAGCCGCAGCGGAATTCTAGGCGCGCGACGGCAGCCGGGCGATCAGCAGCGCTGCCACCACCAGCCCGGCGCCCAGCAGCTCCAGCGGGCCGGGCATTTCGCCAAAGCGTAACGCACCGATGATGGCGCTGATTGCCGGCTGCACCAGCAGCGTAAGACCCACCACCAACGGCGACAGATGGCGCACGGCATAGACGATCAGGCCCTGGCCCACCACCTGGCTGCCGATGGCCAGGCCCAGGATCGGCGTCCAGTCTTGTGGCCAGAAAATGCCGCTGGCCGCCAGCGGTGCCAGCGCGAAGGCCGAAACCAGCGTGGCCAGCGCCAGCGCCGGCATGGCGGCGAGTGAGCCGCGCACCTTTTCGATGGCAATCAGATAGATGGTATAGAACACAGCGGCCGCCAGACAAAGCAGATCGCCGGCGAAATGCCGCGCCGAAACCTCTGCACTGCGGCCCAGCAGCAGGGCCACGCCCACAGCCGCCACCGCCAGCGCCCACCATTGCGGGCGCGTGAGCCGCTGGCCCAGCACGAACAGGCCATAAAGCGGCAACAGGAACGTGGCGGCATTGGCCAGCAGCGTGGCGTTGGCCAGCGTGGTGCGCATGATGCCAAGGTGCCAGACCGAAAGATCGGCGGCAAAGGCCACGCCGGCCAGCGCGGCAAGACCGAAAAGCCCCGCCGTGGTGCCGGCAAATCCCGAAGCCCTGCCGCCCGGTGCCCGCGTCAACACCGCCAGCGCAAACAGGAACGGCACCGCCAGCGCCTGCCGCCAGAAGGCGGAAGCCAGCGGACCGACATCGGCCAACCGCACCAGCCAC
>NZ_JANPML010000344.1:0-3759 GCF_031422795.1 Sandarakinorhabdus sp. | reverse complement strand
GATCTGGCCGGGCTGGAAGCCGGCTTCAAGGCGCCCATCGCCATGATCGACGGCAAGCCGTTCAAGCCCGGCAAGGCCTATAAAGACAGCAAGCTGGCCTGCATGATCATGAGCCGCGAGTTCCAGAAACGCTGGGGCGATACCGGCATCGTGTTCAACACCCTCTACCCCGGCTGCGTCGCCGATACCGCGCTGTTCCGTGAGACACCGCCAGCCTTCCAGAAAATCTTCCCCTGGTTCCAGAAGAACATCACCAAAGGCTATGTGAGCCAGCCATTGGCCGGCGACCGCACCGCACAAGTGATCGCCGATCCGGCCTTCGCCAGCCAATCCGGCGTGCACTGGAGCTGGGGCAACCGCCAGAAACAAGGCCGCCGGCCTTTCGCCCAACCGCTTTCAACGCGCGGGACGAACGAAGCCCGCAACGAGCGTCTGTGGGAGCTAACGCTGAAGGCGGTGGGGCTGGATTGAGTGATGGCAGGTAAGGAAAAAGCGCCTCCGGCGGGCAGGGGCTGAGCCCCTGCACCCACTTTCGTTTTCGGGTGTGCAGGTTGGAAGGGCGTCCACTTGCAACCCCTTTGCGGCCCCTCGCCAGTGCGTTAGCATGAGCGGTGCCAGAAGCCTTTGAGCGACAGATTGATGCCATCCTCCGTTGTGATGCGGCACCACCGCTTGAAAACACACGGGTGCAGGGGCGAGTCCCTGCCCGCCGGAGGCGTTTTTCCGCTTTCCTTACAAAATTTTCGTTCGCAGGAGCCGCTGTTCCAAGAGCGTCTGCATGTCGCGGCGGCCGTCGGCGACCAGCATGATGATCACGGTCTTTTCACTGGTGCGATAGATGATGCGCCACGGTTTGGCGCTGAGTTGGCGGAAGCTGCTGATGCCGAGGGCGTCCAACTCACGCGGCACCGCGCCACGCTCCGGAAATTGCTCCAGTTCGGCGATCCGTTCCAGCATGGTGTCGAGGAAGGCCGAAGCGATGACAGGCGATGCCGCTTGCGCAAGATAGCCGGCGATATCAGCAAGATCGCGCTCTGCGCTGCGGGACAACTGAACCGTATAGCGTTTCGTCATGCGGACGGCGCAATGCGATCCTTGATGGCAGCGATGGCGGTGCGGGCATCAATCGTTTCGCCCGCCTCGATCTCCCGCTGGCCAAGGGCGAGAATTTTCAGCAGCGCCAGCGTTTCCTGGGTTTCTTCAAACGAAACGACATCGATCAGAACGGCCCTGGCCTGACCATTCTGGGTGATCAGCACCGGCTCGCGGCTCTCGTTGAGATCGGTCAGCACGTCGGCGGCATTGGCCTTTAGGTAGCTGACTGGACGCACCTGCGTGGAATAGCGCATGACAAACTCCGGACTGAATCAAGACCGAATATAGTCTATCTCGACACAGTTGGCCAGAGCAGTTGCAGCAGCGCAGCCCAATTGGGCTGTGCCAGATGGGTTCTATCCCTCCTTCGTCTCGCCCTTCCCCGGCACCAGCCCATAACGCGCCACCAGTTTCCACACGTGCGGCGGGATCATGTTCTTCATCATGGCGGGCGCTTCGCGGCGCAGGTGGAGGATGGTTTCGATCGCTTTCATCTCCAGCCGGGTGCGGGCGAACTCCTTGCCCTTGGGGCCGACCAGCGGCATCAATTTGCCGACGATGGGCCGCACCCATTTCGGCATGCGGCGCAATGGGAGCCCGCCGGCGGCGCGTTCGGTGTTGGCCATGAAGCCCTTCACCGGGCCGGCGCGTTTTGATCCATCGGGCTTGCCGTTATCGTCCGGTTCCGACAGCGCCACTTCGTCGCCGAGCAGGCCCAGCAATTCCGCGCCGCGATCATTGCGGATCAGCAGCCACTGCTCACCGGTGCCGCCCATATAGCCGACGGTGATATCGGCCAGGCTGTTGGTATAATCCACGCAGGTGCGGCAGGTGAGCGGGAAGAAATCCGGCCGCAGATCAGACAATGGCAGCATCAGGAACGGTACTTGCCTACGCTTGCCGTCGTCGAACCGCAGTTCAACATGATAATTCGCCTTGAATTCCAGATAGGTGATGCTGTCCGGCTGATCAGACAGCAGCGCCAGAAATTCGTGGAAATTTTCGGTCGTGGTGTTGTCGCTGCACGGCGTGCCGATCACATAGATGCGCTCGAACCCCAGCTTGGCCTCCAGCCGGCGCAGCGCGTGGATCTGGCAGGGGATGCCGATGATGCCGATGCGCTTGAAGCCGGCGGCGCGCGCCGGTTCCAGCAGCGCCAGCAGCGGCGCATAGCCCATGCGCATGCCGCGCACCTGGGCCATGGCTTCGGCCTTGGTCACCAACACCGGGCGCGGTTTCCACTTGTCGTCGGGGTCGGGCGCCATGGTGAGGATGGCCTGCACCGCTCCGGTTTCCAGCAGCCGTTCGCCCAGCCGGCTGGTGATGCCGGTCCATTGCGCGCCCGCAGATGGCTGTTTCAGACGGGCCTTGGCCATCCGCTGGAACGGGCCGAAAAACAGCTCGTCCGCCTTGGTTTCATCGCGGGCGCGGCCGTGCACCTGGGCTTCCATTGCGGCATAATCAGGCTTGATGAACTGGCAGGCGGTGCCGCAATCCGCGGGTGTTGCGGTGCGCGACACGCCGCAATCGGTGCATAGGCCGCGTGGGGCGGCGGGCGCAAAGTCTGGCGCAATCAGGCCGGTTTCCGTTACATTTGTTGCCATGCCCGGCAGTTAGCGCCTTGCGCTTGCCAACTGCAACATCACATCTTCAGCGGCGCAGCATAACCCGTCAATTCCAGATAGCCGCGCCCGCCTGGTACGGTCACCGCGCCTTCCCAATACACCGGGCCGCCGCTCATCCGGCTGTCCAGTTCCTGATCCGGCATCATCGGCACCACCGGCAATTCACGCCAGACGCCGCCAACGCGCAGCGCCACCACCGGCCGCACCGGCCAGCGCGCCTTGCTGCGCGGGCTTTGCCACCAGCCACCGGCCTGCCAGCGCACATCGCCGGGCTTCAGCACGGTAAGCCGGCCGGCCTTGCTGCGATGGCTGCCGCCGGCCCACAGCGCCGCGCCTGCCTTGTCGCGCATGCGGAACAGGGTGACGGCGCTGCCATCGTCCATGTTCAGGCCCAGCCAATCCCAGCCGACAGCGCGGGCGTTCATCAATGTGCTCGACCATTCGCGGTCGAGCCAGGCGGTGCCGGTGACGGCTTGCCCGTTCAGCCGGCCGGTTACCACCAGCTGCGGCCAGCTGTAATAGTGGCTGGCCTCACTTGGCGCTGGCCCCTTTTGGCTGAAGCCGGCTTCGCCTTGCAGGATGACGGCTTGCGTGGGCGTAAAGGCCAGATCGAAGGCAAAGCCCGCTCCGGCCAGTTTCGCGTGCAGCCGGCCATCCTTGCCGCGCCACAGCCGCCAATCATCAAGCGCCACATCCATATCGCCCACCCGCGCATTGGCGAGGCCAAAGCCCGCCCGCGCAATCCGGGCGGCATGGCGCAACTTGCCGTGCCCCGGATCGGCCAGCGCGGCATGGGCGAAAATCACCTGACGCGGCACAAAGCTGGAGGGGTTGGCCGTGTCGATATCAGGGCGCGTCCGGAAAAAGGTGATCTGGAAGCCCCGCTTGCCCTGCGCCGTGTTCAGCCAGCCGGTGACATACCACCATTCGGTGCGGAAATCGGGATGGGCGCCGTGATCGGCCGGAAAGCGCAAGCCCACGCCAGGCCGCACCGGCGCGAACGTCGCCGCCAGCAGCAGCGGCAGCAGGCACAGCAATG
>NZ_JANPML010000343.1:0-3500 GCF_031422795.1 Sandarakinorhabdus sp. | reverse complement strand
CGCGGCTTGGGCGGCACGGTCTGCACCGGCGCCGCCGCAGCGATCGACCCCTTCTCGGGGAGATAAGCGCAAAAAGAGGGCGTCGCCATCGCTGGCAACGCCCCCAGTAAGTACAGTGGTAGAAATCGAAGGGCGCGCATGGCGCCAAACTAGTCTGCGTGTCGGGCGATAGCCAGCCCGGCGATGATCAATTGAAACGGCTCAACTGGCTGGCCGAAGCCCGGGCCAGGGAACGCGGCAGTCGACGCGGGAATGACCGACCTGACCACAGCATGCCGACCAGAACGCCGAACATCATGGAAAGAACCATCAGAGCCCCATCGGTTGCCAGCAGGTTGCCGACGGACTGTGCGATACCGCTGAAAATCATACGCCGAACTCACGCGTTAACACTTGGTAGATGAAGTTACTAAGCTGGAATTTACGGCGTGTAAAGAGAAACTGCATCCCGTTAACTATTTTTCCGTTAACGAATATTGTTGTTTGTTTACTATTTGTCAGCGCTTGTTGCGACGGTCCTTGTCGCTTCCATTTGAATCGCCATTGCTACCGGCGCGCGACCGTTCCCAAAACATGCCAACCAAGCCTCCCAACAGCAATGAAAAGCTGATCAATATCACATCGGATGACAGAATTTGCTGCATGTTTCGCTTTCTTTTGATCAAGGCTTGCTTGCCAGCACAATAATCAGTTTATCCTGATTGACAAGAGCATGGCCGGATTTTCGGCCACGATTCAAGCCATATCTGCAATTCTATTCATGGTTAACAGAAATTTATCTACAAAGTGAAGATGCGTTGCCGGTGCTGGCATTCCATGCTTAAAAACCTGTGATCAGGGAGGACGCAACATGAACGGACAAAAAGCAGCGTGGTTGGCGGGCAGTATGGCGGCGCTGTGGGCGGTGCCCGCACTGGCAACCGATTTCCGAATCACGCTTCCGGTCACCGGCATCGACGCCAGCAACGATGGCCGCATCATCCTGGTCATCACCCCCGATGGATCGAAGGAGCCACGCTTCCAGGTCAAACTCGGCGCCGATGCGCCGCAGGTGTTTGGCGTCACCGTCGATGGCCTGAAACCCGGTGACAGCGCCGCCATCGGCAATGGCGTGCTCGGCTATCCAGCGGAAGACCTCTCCAAGGTGCCCGCCGGCGATTACACGGTGCAGGCCGTCTTCCACAAATATCAGACCTACAAACTCGCCTCCGGCCACACCGTGAAGCTGCCGGCCGCACGCGGCGCCGGGCAGAACTGGCGCGCCGAACCGGGCAACATCCTCTCGGAACCGATGAAGGTCAGCTTCAGCCCGGTCGCCCGCAACATCATCACCATCCCGCTGATCAAGGTGATCCCGCCCGTCGTGGAGCCCAAAGACAGCGAGTTCATCCGCCACATCAAGGTGCGATCAGAACGCCTGTCAAAATTCTGGGGCACTGATGTGTTCCTGCGCGCCCACGTGCTGGTGCCGCGCGATTTCGACAAGCACCCAGAAGCCCGCTACCCGCTGGTCATCAACCACGGCCATTTCCCGGCTGATTTCGGCGGCTTCAGCACCACCCCGCCCGATCCGAAAATGCCCTGCAAGCCGGAACCGCGCTTTGGTGAGCCCTGCTACAACAAGGTCGAAGCCCAGGAAGCATTCGACCTCTACACGAAGTGGACGTCAGACCGCTTCCCGCGCATGCTCATTGTCGAGATCGACCACAGCAATCCCTATTATGACGACAGCTATGCGGTGAACTCCGCCAACCTGGGCCCCTACGGCGACGCGATCATGAAGGAGCTGGTGCCGGAAATCGAAAAACAGTTCCGCGGCCTGGGCCAGGGCTGGGCGCGCTTCACCTACGGTGGCTCCACCGGCGGCTGGGAAGCGCTGGCCGTGCAGATGTTCTACCCGGACGAGTTCAACGGCGCCTTTGCCGCCTGCCCCGATCCGATTGATTTCCGGCAATATACCAACGTGAACCTGTACGAGGACAAGAATCTGTTCTGGAAGGTCGGCCCGTTCGGCAAGGTCGATCGCCCGGCCCACCGCAACTATCTTGGCCATGTCGATTACACGGTGGAACAGGAACAACGGCTGGAACTGGTGCTGGGCGACAAGTCCCGCTCCGGCCAGCAATGGGATATCTGGGAAGCGGTCTATTCCCCGCAAGGCGCCGACGGCTACCCGCAGCGCATCTTTGACAAGCGCACCGGGGTCATCGATCCCAAGGTCGCCGCCTATTGGCGCGAGAATTTCGACCTCGTCCACATCATGAAGCGCGACTGGAAGACGCTGGGGCCCAAGATCCGCGACAAGATATTCCTCTATGTCGGCGACATGGACAATTATTACCTGAACAACGCCGTCTATCTGGCCGAAGATTTCCTGAAAACCGCCGATCCGCCCTTCCTCGGCGAAATCGCCTATGGCGACCGCGCCGAACATTGCTGGAATGGCGATCCCAATCAACTCAACAAGATCAGCCGGTTGCGCTATCACACCATGTATGTGGACAAGATCATGAAGCGCATCGAAGCCGCCGCACCAAAGGGGGCTGATCTGACGAGCTGGCGCTATTGATGACACGCGAGCCCACCGCCGAACTGCCGTTGAAGGGCCTTTATGGCGTGCAATGGCGCGTCTGGCTCTTCACCTTCGTGGCGCCGGTGCTGATCTGGTTCCTGCCCTTCCCCACACCCCTGCGCCTGCTCGCCTTCTTCCTGCCGCCGCTGTTCCTGGCCACCGGCTTTACCGTGGTCGCCATCCTGAAATGCCCGGCCTGCGGCAAGCGGCTGATGGCGCAGGGGCTGTTGGTGGTCCCGCGAAAGAAATGCCCCCATTGCCGGGAAATCGTGGCTGGATAGAGCAAAAAAAGGGCCTCCGGCGGGCAGGGTCGCAGACCCTGCACCCATTCGAATTCACGTCGGCTTTGCTGCGCGGTTCGGATTCGAGTGAGGGCGTTTCCCGAAAAACAAACGGGTGCAGGGTCTGCGACCCTGCCCGCCGGAGGCCACCTTCCCTACTTCTCAGCCCGGCGACCACCCCGGCGCTGCCAGCCTGAATCCGGCGAATTCAAACCCCGGCGCGACGATGCAGCTGACCAGCGCCCAGCCATGCACCGCCTCGGCCGCCTGCCAATGGCCAGCTGGGATCGTGGTTTGCGGGTTGTGGCCCGCTACGATGTCGGGGCCAAGTATGATCCACACCGGTGCATCCTGGTCGCGCGCGGCGTGGCCCAATCGCAGCGGGCTACCGGCGTGCCAGCACCAGATTTCGGTGGCGTCGACCGTGTGCCAGTGGGAACGCTGACCAGCTTCGAGCAGGAAGTGGATGGCGGTGACTGCGGCACGATCCCCAATCGGTCCGCTACCGGGGACGCGCAGGGTCTCGCGGTACCAGCCACCCTCTGGATGTGCAGAGAGGCGGGGGGGCGGGGTGGGGGGCGGGGGCGCGCCCCGAATAATTAATTGGGGGGGAGGGGGGGTTTTAGGGCACCCACAGGCGGGGGGGG